>JAEZEY010000376.1 GCA_023432845.1 Pseudomonadota bacterium | reverse complement strand
GCAGCGCACCGCGCGTCAGCAAGGCTCGATCTATGGGCGCAGTGGGCCGGAAGCGTTCGCACGCAATCTTGTGATGCGCATGATCGGCGGCGAGAGGCTGCTCAAGCGCTATGATTGGGTTTACAATTGGCGGCGCGATTGATCGCGCGGCGCGCATGATCCCGAAAAGTGGGAACCGGTTTTCGGATCGGATCATGCGCCAATAAAATAGAGGGAGGCGTCCATGCTGTTTCCGACGACCATCGCCGGCAGCCTGCCGAAACCGTCATGGCTCGCCGAGCCTGACAAGCTATGGCCGAAGTGGCGGTTAGAGGCCGCCGACCTCGCACAAGGCAAGCTCGACGCCACGCTGCTGATGATCAAGTTGCAGGAAGACGCCGGCATCGACATCGTCTGCGATGGCGAGATGTCACGGCAGCATTTCGTGCACGGCTTCCTTGAGTACGTGAACGGCATCGACACCCAGAACAAGGTCGAGATGGGGATCCGTGCCGATCGCTACAAGGCGATGGTGCCGGTGGTGCGCGGCGCGCTCACGCTCAAGGGCCGCGTGCATCAGACCGAGGCCCGGCACGCCCGCGCGCATACGACGCGCCAGCTCAAGATCACGCTCCCCGGCCCCATGACCATCTCCGATACCGTCGCCGACGCTCACTATGGCGACAAAGTTAAGATGGCTTTCGCCTTTGCCGATCTGCTCAACGCCGAGGCGAAAGCGTTGGAAAAGGATGGCGTCGATGTCATCCAGTTCGACGAGCCGGCCTTCAATGTGTTCATGGACGAGGTGTCGGGCTGGGGCATCGAGGCGCTCAACCGCGCCATCGATGGCCTCAAATGCACCACCGCCGTTCACATCTGCTACGGCTACGGCATCCAGGCCAATATCGACTGGAAGAACTCGCTTGGCGAGGAATGGCGGCAATACGAGAAGATCTTTCCGGCGCTGGCCAAAAGCCGCGTCCAGCAGATCTCGCTCGAGGCCATCAATTCACGGGTGCCGCTGCACCTGTTGTCGCTGCTCGAGGGCAAGGACCTGCTGGTCGGCGTCATCGACGTCGCCACCGACCTCGTCGAGACGCCGGACAAGGTCGCCTCCGTCATCGCCGACGTCATGAAATACGTGCCGAAGGAGCGCATCGTCTGCTGCACGAACTGCGGCATGGCGCCTATGCACCGCAACATCGCCGAAGCCAAACTCAAGGCGCTCGGTGACGGCGCGAAACTGGCTCGGCAGCGGTTCGGCTGACTTCTCCACACACCTTCACGTCCGCGTGAGGGTTGATCCACGTCAATACCGCCTTCACGGCGGAAATATATTCGTTACTCCATATGTGATTGCGCGCGCATCGCCTGTGGAGGATTCGCCCATGCTCACCGAGAAAGCCTGGTCGCCTTATGTCGCCGGCGTCGTCATCGGCCTGCTGCAAATTCCCGCGTTCCTGCTGATCGAAACCGCGCTCGGCGCGTCGTCGTCCTACGTCACCGTGGGCGGCCTGATCGCGTCGTGGCTCGATCCGTCGATCGTGAAGATCGACTACGTCGCCAAGCACGTCGCCGCGACCGGCAAGAACTGGTGGCAGGTCGCCCTCGTGATCGGCGTCGCCATCGGCGCCTTCCTGTCCATGAAAATGTCCGGCGCCAGTCGCGCGCCGATCTCGCCGGTCTGGACCCGCGCGCTTGGCAGCGCCTCTCCCGCCAAACGCTACGCCGTCGCGTTTTTCGGTGGCTTCCTGATGCTGTTCGGCGCCCGCATCGCCGATGGTTGCACCAGCGGTCACGGCATTTCCGGCATGGCGCAGCTTACCGTCGGCTCGACGGTCGCCGTCGCCGCCATGTTCGCCGGCGGCATCGCCACGGCGATGCTGATGCTTCGCCGGATTTGAGATCGAAGGAGAACGATCATGTCTCTCACATTCGCCATCGCCACCGGCATCGCCATGGGCATCGTGTTCGGCTTCGCGCTGGAAAAATCGCGCGTGTTCGAGCCCGGCGTCATCGTCGGTCAGATGCAGCTGCGCAACTTCATCATGCTCAAGGTGTTCCTCACCGCGGTCGCGACCGGCGCGGTGGTGCTCGCGGTGCTCAACGGCTTCGGCTTCGTCAAGCTCGCGCCGAAGGCGGCGATGTATTACGCCGACATTATCGGCGGCGTCATCCTCGGCGCCGGCATCGCCCTCGCGGGCGCCTGCCCCGGCACGACCCTGGCGCAGATCGGCGCCGGCTACCGCGACGCGCTGCTCACGCTGGTCGGCGGCCTGTTCGGCGCCTTGGCCTACTCCTACGCCGAGCCGACGCTGAGCAAGAGCTTCCTTGGCCAATCGGGCGGCAAGATCATCTTCAGCCAGCTTTTCGGCATTCCCTACTGGGCCGGCGCACTCGGCTTTGCCGCGGTGCTGGTGCTCGCGCTTGTCGCGCTCGAGGCCTGGCGGCCATGGCGCGACGACATGGGCAACGATGTCGACGGCGATCTCGTCACGACCCAGCGCACGTCATCGCACATCCGTGCCGTGCCCGCGGAATAATTCCGTACGAAAACAAGGAGCAAGAACATGACTGCCAATGTCGGAACGATCGACCGCCTCGCGCGGATCGTCGTCGGCCTCGCGCTGATCGCCTTCGCGCTCGGCTATATCGCGCCGGGCACGAGTTGGTCCTGGGTCGGCTGGATCGGCGTGGTGCCAATCCTCACGGCGTTGGTCGGCTATTGCCCGGCCTACAGCATCGTCGGCTGTTCGACGAAGT
>JAEZEY010000340.1 GCA_023432845.1 Pseudomonadota bacterium | reverse complement strand
CGGTTTTGTCGTTAGCCGCCGGAACCGCCGGGGACAAGTCCGGGACCGGCGGTATCGACAGGATTGGTAGTGTTCTCGAGCGAAGTGGGTACCGGTTCGCGTGAAGAAAACGCGTCAAAAAAAGAAGATCAATCCGAGCGCGTGAAATGCGGGCGGGCGGTTCGCTCCTCGACGTGGTGCACGTAATCCTGGATGGTCTCGTAGTCGTGCATGCTGCCGATACCGTGGAAACGCAGTTCGGTGCCGCAGGTCGGGCAGCGCACGCGGTCGCCGTGGACGACGCGCTGCAGGCGCTCGTGGAAGGTGGTCCGGCAGTCGCCGCAGCGGACCCGCACCCGGATATTCTCGGCCTGGTGTTCCAGAGGGTTGGTCATGATCGCCTCCGCGGCCATTTTCGCCCCAGAAGATTGACGGGACCTTATGGGGACGGCGTGCCCGGGCGGTATTCCGGCGCGGGGCCGGAACGCGTATATCGGAGGCGATGGCAAACCCCCGAATCCCCGCCGAGAGCCGCGCTGAGACGCCCGCGTCTAACCTCGTAGAATGGACCGTCTCGGAACTGTCCGCCGCGCTCAAGCGCACAGTGGAGGACGCCTATGGATTCGTGCGGGTGCGCGGCGAGGTCTCGGGCTACAGGGGACCATCGCCATCGGGGCATTGCTATTTCCGCCTCAAGGACGACCGCGCCGTCATCGAGGGCGTGATCTGGAAGGGCGTCTATGGCCGGATGCGCGTCAAGCCCGAGGAGGGCCTCGACGTCATCGCCACCGGCAAGCTGACGACGTTCCCGGGCTCGTCCAAATACCAGATCGTCATCGACAGCCTCGAGCCCGCCGGCGTCGGCGCGCTGATGAAGCTGCTCGAGGAGCGCAAGAAGAAGCTCGCCGCCGAGGGGCTGTTCGATGAGGCGCGCAAGCAGCTCATTCCGTTCCTGCCCGAGGTGATCGGCGTCGTGACCTCGCCGACCGGAGCGGTGATCCGCGACATCCTGCACCGCCTGTCCGACCGCTTCCCGCGTCATGTGCTGGTGTGGCCGGTGCGCGTGCAGGGCGAGCAGTCGGCGGCGGAAGTCGCGGCCGCCATCGAGGGCTTCAATAATCTGCCGGAAGGCGGCCGCATCCCGCGGCCCGATCTCATCATCGTCGCACGCGGTGGCGGCTCGCTCGAGGACCTGTGGTCGTTCAACGAGGAGATTGTGGTGCGCGCCGCGGCGGCGAGCATGATCCCGCTGATCTCCGCGGTCGGCCACGAGACCGACGTCACGCTGATCGACTTCGCCTCGGACCGCCGCGCGCCGACGCCGACCGCGGCAGCCGAGATGGCGGTGCCCGTGCGCGTCGAGCTGCTGCAGACCCTGAACGGGCTGGCCTCGCGCAAGCTCGCCTGCTGGCAACGCGGCGTGGAGCGGCTTCGCCGCGAACTCACCATGCTGGCGCGCGCGCTGCCGAAGGACATTCTCGCCGAGCCGCGCCAGCGCCTCGACACCCTGGCCGAGCGTCTGCCGCGGGCGCTGCGCGCCAATGCGCAGGTGCATCACACGCAATACACCCGCGTTGCCTCGCGGCTGGCGCCGCAGCTTCTGTCCAATACCGTGGAGCGCCGGCGCGATCGTTACGACGCGCTCAACCAGCGCCTCAAGGCCAGCCTGCTCGCCAATGCGCAGGCGCATCACGCGCGCATCGAACGCGCGCGGGAGCGCGTCACGGCGTTTGGCGAACGCTCGCGGCGCGCGACCCTGGCGCTGCTGAAACAGCATCACGTCCGCATCGAGCGCGCCGAGCGACTGCTGGCGGCGTTCTCCTATCGTGAGGTCCTGAAGCGCGGCTTTGCGCTGGTGCGCGACGACAAAGGCCAGCCGGTGCGAGCGGCTGCGCAGGTGACGAGCGGAGCGGCGCTCGAGATCGAATTCGCCGACGGCCGTCTGGCCGCGACCGCGGGCGGCGTTGCCGCCGTGGTCGTGAAGGAAACTGTGGTCACCGAAACCACAGTCGTCGAAGTGGTGCCGAAGCCGCCGTCACGGCCGAAAAAGCCGCGCGATGAGGGTGGCGGCGGACAGGGTAGTCTGTTCGGGTAGTAGGCAAAACGACGCGTTTCAGCGCCCTTTTCAGGGGGTTTCGCTCCCGCACTGAAGCGACTATCTTTATTTATGCGTTCGTACCTTTGGAGACTGCCTTTGCTCAACCGTTTCGATCCCAGCCAGCCCTCCCATGGCGAGGCCGAGGTCAGATATCTCGATGGTGATTTTCGCGTGGTGCGGCCCGGCGGCTTCGTGCGCTGCGCGGTCACCGGCGCGCCGATCGCGATCGATGAATTGAAATATTGGAGCGTGGACCGCCAGGAAGCCTATGCCACGCCGGAGGCGGTGCTGCAGCGCTACCGCGACACGCCGCAGCCCTAAGCGATCGCTCGCGCGATCAACGTGCGCAATTTCTCGTTCTCCTCGACCACCATCGTCACCGGCAGCACATGCGCCTTCGCCGCCAGCGCGGCGAGCGCCGGATCGCCGGCCATGCGCGCCCGGTCCTTCTCGGTGGTCAGCAGCGACAGCCCGTCGTGTTCGGCGTTCATCACCAGTTCGGCGGCTTCTTCTGCGCTGAAGCGGTGGTGATCGGCGAAGGCGCGGCGCTCTGCGATGGCGATGCCGGCCTGCTCGGCGGTGGCAAAGAACTTGTCCGGGTCGCCGATACCAGCGAACGCCAAAACCTTCCGCGCGTGCAATGAAGAAACCGCAGTCGGCTCTGGCACGAGGCGGCCATGCAGCACCGGCCGCGTTCCGGCGCGCGCGACGACGGCACGGGCGCCATCGAACTCCCCGACGACCAGCAGCACATCGCACCGCGTCATCTGGATGTTGAGCGGCGCGCGCAAGGGTCCGGCGGGAAACACCAAGCCATTGCCGATGCCGCGCTTACCATCGACTACGGCGATGGTCAGCGTCTTGGCAAGCGACGGGTTCTGCAAGCCATCGTCCATGACGACGACACTCGCGCCCATCGCCTTGGCGAAAGCGGCGCCGAGCACGCGGTCGCGCGCCACGATCGTTGGAGCCGAGCGCGCCAGAAGCAGTGCCTCGTCGCCGACCTGCGCGGCGCTGTCCTTCTCATGATCGACGCGGTGCGGACCTTCGACCGATCCGCCATAGCCGCGTGTCAGAAAGAACGGCGTCGCGCCCAACTCCCGCAATAAAGCCACCAGCATCAGCGCCGTCGGCGTCTTGCCGGTGCCGCCGAGCGTGAAATTGCCGACGCAGATCACCGGAATGCCGGCGAGCGCGCCGCGCCGGGTCATGCGCCGCTCCGCGATGATGCCATAGGCCGCCCCCAGCGGCGCCAGCAGGCTCGAGACGAGCCCCGGTGGACGCCACCAAAAGGCGGGCTCACGCATGGTCGCCTCGCCCGCGCAGCATCAGATGCATCAGATAAGGATCGAGCGACTGCAGCGTGCGCGACAGCGCGCCGCCAAGTGCGTCGACGGTGCGCCGCGCCGCAGCAGTTACGTTCTTGCGTGTATCGTTGCTGGCCAGCAGCGCGGCGAAGGCGGCGGTGAGGCGGTCGGCGTCTTCGACGCGTTCGGCGCCGTGGGCGGCGTCGAGGGCGTCGTAGATGTCGGCGAAGTTCCAGACATGCGGACCGTGCAGGATCGCGGCCCCTAGCTTGGCCGGCTCGATCGGATTCTGCCCGCCATGCTCGACCAGCGAGCCGCCGACGAACACCGCTTCCGCCAGCCGATAGATCAGGCCGAGCTCGCCCATCGTGTCCGCAACATAGATTTCTGTTCTGGCGGTGAGCGGCTGGCCGAGCGAGCGTTGCGCCGCGTTCAGCCCGGCCTCGCGCGCCAGGTTCATGATCTCCGCGCCGCGTTCGGGATGGCGCGGCGCGATCAAGGTCAGCAGGCCGGGGAAATTGCCGCGCAGCCGCAGATGCGCCTCGATGATCGGTGCGTCTTCGCCCGGATGGGTCGAGGCCGCCGCGATCATTGGCCGGGCGCCGATGGCATCGCCGAGCGCCTGGAGTTTTGCGGCGTCGGCCGGCGGCGCCGGCACGTCGAGCTTGAGATTGCCGGTGGTGACGACGCGCGGCGCGCCGAGTTCGGTCAGGCGCAGCGCATCGGCCGGCGTGCCGGCGAGGCACAGATCGAAGCGGCGCAGCAGATTGAAGATGGTGCGCGGCAGGCGCTGCCAGCGCGTGAACGAGGTTTCCGACATGCGGCCGTTGATGAGGATCATCGGCACGCCGCGCTGCGAGGTTTCGATCACCATGTTCGGCCACAGATCGGATTCGACGAGCAGCGCCAGATCGGGCCGCCAGCGGTCGAGGAAGCGGCGCATATACATCGGCGCATCGAGCGGCACGAACTGATGGATGACGCCGGGCGGCAGGCGGCGTCCCGCCATCTCGGCCGATGTCACCGTGCCGGAGGTGACCAGCATGTTGACGCCCTGCGCCGCGATGCGCTCGATCAGCGGCAAGGCACTGACGAGTTCACCGACGCTGGCGCCGTGCAGCCAGACCAACGAGCCCGGCGGCCGTTCGATCCCGCTCCTGCCATAGCGCTCGTCAAGCCGCTCGCCGATTTCCTTGCCGCGCTTCAAACGGCGCGCCAGCAGTGCCGGCGCGAGTGGCATCAGCAGCCGCGACAAGGTGCGGTAGGTGTGCAGCGCTAGGGTGAGCCGTGCACTCATGCCGCATCTCCAAGCTGCGGCATCGGCGGCACCGGTTTGCCGTCGACGATGGCATAGGCGCGCTCGGTCATCGTATTGAGCGCGGCTTCGATTTCCAGTCGCTTTGCCTCGAGGGTCGATTGATCGGCATCGGCCGGCACGCGGAACGGGCCGCAGCCGCTGAAAGCGATGCGCGAGAATGGCAGGTTGATGGCGCTCTTGTCCCAGTTGTCGAGTTCGATGCGCCGGGACGAGGCGATGGCGATCGGATAGATGGGGCACTGCGAGTGCTGCGCCAGCTTGATGACGCCCATGCCGCAGACGCGCGACACTTTCGGCACGTCGGCGGTGAGCGCGACATTGTAGCCCTCGCTCAGAGCGTCGACCATCTCCTTGAAGGCCGTTATCCCGCCCTTGCGGTGAAACTCGCCGTTATGCGCGCCGGAGCCGCGGATGGTTTCGATGCCAAGCTTCTCGGCGGCGCGGGCATTGATCTCGCCATCGCGGTGACGCGAGATCAGCACCTTGGCACGGTAGCTCTTGTTCTGGCGCTTGATAAAAGGCGTAAGGAAGTGCTGGCCGTGCCAGAAGGCGATGATCGCCGGCGTCTCGACGTCCTCGTACCTGAAGGGCAGGTCGTGAACGACGCGGCTGGTGTGCCACACTAGGCGCAGGTAATTTGCGGCGATCGAACCCGCGGCGGACTGGAAGGCGGCCGATGCGACGATCCGCTTCATCAATGGCATCGGTTACTCGTCGCTCGTCTCAGAAGGGGGCACGTGGCTGGAGGCCTCGGTCTAGCATGTTCCGGGGCGCCGGTCTCGATGTCGAAATAACAGCAAATTCCGCGGTTTTTGGACCGCCTAATCGCGCCTGTCCGGCTTGTCCGGATCCAGCAGGCGGTGCAGGTGCACGATGAAGTAGCGCATCTGCGCATTGTCCACCGTCTGCTGGGCCTTGGCCTTCCACACCGCATAGGCCGAGGCGTAGTTCGGGTAGACGCCGACCAGGTCGACCTTGCTCAGGTCCTTGAATTCGACGCCTTCCAAACTGGTCAGTTCGCCGCCGATGACCAGGTGCAGAAGTTGCTTGTCGGGTTCGGACATTAATTGATCCTCGGGGGTCGGTTCCGGCGGGTGAACTATTCAGGCGAATTCCGGCAGGCGCTCGCGCATCAGGTCGATGAGCACGCCATGGCGGCCGGTGCTCGCGGCGACCAGCGCGCCATGAGTCGGTTCCGGCAGGTTATAGCGCAGGCCGCGGCCGGCGATATCGGTCAGAATGCCGCCGGCCTCATGAATGAGAAGGTCGGCAGCAGCTAGATCCCAATCGTGACTCCCCGGTGACGACAGGGCGACATCGAACGCGCCCTCGGCGACGCGGGTCAGCCGCAGCGCCAGCGAGTGGACCTTGGACTGCGGTTGCGTCCCCGGCGAGAGCGCCGCCAGACGATCGACGTAGCGTCGTGGACCGGCGAGCCGCGCGCCGCTCAGGCCGCCGCCGCCACTGACGCCAATTGGCACGCCGTTGCGCGTCGCGCCGAAGCCGGCGGCGGCCACAAACATCTCGTCCGTCACCGGCGCATAAACACCGGCAAGCTGCGGCCGGCCGCGATCGACCAGCGCCACGCAGATCGTCCAGTCGGGACGCTTGGTGATGAAGGCGCGCGTGCCGTCGATTGGATCGACGATCCAGATTGTGTCGGTGGCACGCGCCGCCGGATTGTCTTCGGTTTCTTCCGACAGCCAGCCGGCAGTCGGCACCAGCGCCGGCAGGCGGATCTTGAGGAAGTCGTTGACGGCGAGGTCGGCCTCGCTCACCGGCGAGTTGTCGTGGCCCTTGGTCCACCGCTTGAATTCGCGGCGCGACGTTTCGAGCGCGATCTCGCCCGCCTCGCGCAGGATCGCTTCGAGAGGCGCGCGCAACGATGCGGCATTGGAAAGATTACTGACCCGCAACGGTCAGGCCCTCCAGCCTTAGGGTCGGCGCGTTGGTCGCATACTTGAAGACCAGGTCATTGGCCGGCGTCAGGCTTTTGAACATGTCGAGCAGGTGGCCGGCGATGGTGACTTCGCTTACCGCATAAGTGCGCTGGCCGTTCTCGATCCAGAAGCCGGAGGCGCCGCGGCTGTAATCGCCGGTGACGCCGTTGACGCCGCTGCCGATCAGATCGGTGACGTAGAAGCCGTCCTTGATGTTGGCGATCAGTTCCTCGGGCGACAGCTTGCCCGGCTCCATGTGCAGGTTCGACGCCGATGGCGACGGAGTCGAGGACGCGCCGCGCGCGGCGTGGCCGGTGGTCTTGAGACCGAGTTCGCGCGCCGTGGCGCAATCGAGGATCCAGGTGGTGAGCACGCCATCGTCGATCAGCGCCATCCTCTTGCCGGCGACGCCTTCGCCATCGAAGGGATGCGAGCGCAAGCCGCGCTTGCGCAGCGGATCGTCGATGATGCGGATGCCGTCGGCGAACAGCTTGGCGCCCATCTTGTCGCGCAGGAACGAGGTCTTGCGCGCGATCGACGAACCGTTGATGGCGCCGGCGAGATGCGAGACCAGTGATGAGGCGACGCGCGGGTCGAACACCACCGGCACCTTGCGCGTCGTGACCTTGCGCGGATTGAGCCGGGCCACGGCGCGTGTCCCGGCGCTGCGGCCGATCGCTTCCGGCTTCTCCAGATCCTCGGCGTGCAGCGTCGAGGAGTAATCATAGTCGCGTTCCATGCCGGTGCCTTCGCCGGCGATCGCCATCACCGAGACGCCGTGACGCGAGCCGAGATAGGCGCCGCGGAAACCGTGACTGGTCACCAGCACCATGCCGCCGATACCGGCAGAAGCGGACGCGCCGCCTGACTTGCTGACGCCCTTGACCGCGAGCGCGGCTTCTTCGGCCTTGCGCGCCATCGCCTCGAGATCGGCGACGGCCGGCAGCTTGTCGTCGATGAGATCGAGATCGGGAAATTCGCGGGCCAGCAGTTCGGCTTCGGCGAGGCCGGCGAACTTGTCCTCGGGCGCGACGCGCGCCATCGCCACCGCGCGCTCGGCCAAGGTCTGGAAGCCGTCCGGCGAGGTGTCGTTGGTGGAGACCACCGCCTGGCGCTGGCCGACCAGCACGCGCAGGCCGAGATCGTCGCCCTCCGAGCTTTCGCTTTCCTCGACCTGGCCGTCGCGCACTTCGATCGATTGCGACAGGCCGCGCACGGCCACCGCATCCGCGGCGGCGGCGCCGGCGGCGTGCGCCGCCTTCACCAGCTTTTCGGCGCGCTCGGTGAGCACGGATTGATCGAAGAGTGACTTGGCCGGGGCGAGCATGAGAACACTTTCGTAACGACGCTGGCGCTTGCGGCAATACCGTCGCGCGGATCGGAAGGGGTACACCCCCACAAATGGCCCCGCGGCGCGCCGCGCGCAACCGCTTGCATCGACTTGTGGCGGTGAAATCAACACCTCGTCAATCATGGCCGGCAACGTGTCGTCAAGCATGGGCCTCGATGCCCCGGGCCCTAACGCCAATTAACCGCGAAAATTAAGGGGATTCGGGCCTCGGTGCGTCATTCTCTCGGGCAAGCGATACGGGTCAATAAGCCCGACGCTGGGAGAGATTGAGGCGTCAAAATGCGAAGTGGCGGGGGTCCCGCCGGGGGGGGGGGGGGGGGGGGGGGGGGGGGGAGGGCG
>JAEZEY010000330.1 GCA_023432845.1 Pseudomonadota bacterium | reverse complement strand
TTGCCAGGGTTGTCGTGTCGGTTCAGGTGAGGCGGAAGAGGCGGGGCGAAAATCGTTTGAAGGAAATTCGTGCACGCAGCCCGCGGAGCTCGAATCGAGCCTTCATCCGCAGGGCTGATATGACAGCGCCGCGTGTTCTTTTCAAGGCGGGAATGGGCAATATCGCGCCGGAACGTGAACGAATTCCGCCCGGACGGGCGCCTGTCATCGCCGATAGACTTCCCTGCCCGGATCGTGGAAGGTCTTGGTCCCGTTGAAGCTTTCGACGTGTGGAGCTGCTTGCAATGCCATTTCCCCGGGCGTCCTCGGCCCTGTCCCGATTTACCATTCTCGACCTTACCCGCGTCCGTTCGGGGCCGACCTGCGTGCGCCAGCTCGCCGACTGGGGCGCCAATGTCATCAAGATCGAGACCCCGCCGCATCTGGAAAAGGGCGAGGGACCGGGCGGCCCGCGCGAGAATGGCGACTTCCAGAATCTGCATCGCAACAAGCGTTCAATCACGCTCGACCTCAAGTCGCCGCAGGGCATCGCCGCTTTCAAGCGCCTCGTCGAAAAGGCCGACGTCGTCGTCGAGAACTTTCGCCCCGACGTGAAGGACCGTCTCGGCATCGACTATGAGTCACTCAAGAAGATCAACAAGCGCATCGTCCTCGCCAGCATTTCCGGCTTCGGCCAGGACGGTCCCTATCGCGACCGCCCCGGCTTCGATCAGATCGCGCAGGGCATGGGCGGCCTGATGTCGATCACCGGCGAGCCGGGCCGCGGCCCGATGCGCGTCGGCATTCCGGTCGCCGATCTATGCGCTGGCCTGTTCTGCGCGCTCGGCATCCAGACCGCACTGCTCGAGCGCGAAGTGTCGGGCGAAGGCCAGTGGGTCTCGACCTCGCTGCTGCAAGCGCAGGTCTTCATGCTCGACTTCCAGGCGGCGCGCTGGCTGCAAAATGGCGAGGTCGCCGGCCAGGCCGGCAACGATCACCCGACCACCATCCCGACCGGCGTGTTCAAGACCGCCGACGGCTACATCAACATTGCCGTCGCCGGCCACGTCATCTGGGAGCGCTTCTGCAAGGCACTCGGCGCGCCGGAGATGCTCGACAATCCCGACTTCAAGACCAACACGCTGCGTTCGAAGAACCGTCAGGCGGTCAACGACGCGATCAGCGCGAAGACCGTGCACAAGACCAGCGCCGAATGGATCGCGCTGTTTGAGAAGGCCGGCGTGCCGTCGGGGCCGATCAACTCGATCGACCAGGTTTTCGCCGACGAGCAGGTCAAGCACCTGAAGATCGCGCAGGATGGCATCAAGCCGAACGGCGAGACGCAGACCTTCGTCGGCCAGCCCTTCGTGCTGTCGCGCACGCCGAGCCGCATCGCCGCCACGCCGCCGAGCCAGGGGGAGCACACCGACGAGGTGCTCAAGGAATTCGGCTTCGCCGCCGATGAGATCGCAGAGTTGCACAAGGCCAAGGCGGTGTAGTTCGTCATTCCGGGCGCACCGCAGGTGCGAACCCGGAATCCAGATGGATACTCGAAGTTTTGTTCTGGATTCCGGGTTCGGCGCTGCGCGCCGCCCCGGAATGACGGAAGAGTGAAAGGACAATTGAAATGAACGCGCCCGTGACGACCGACAAGATGCTGTCCCGCAAGGAGGGCCAGGTCGGCTATCTCACGTTCAACAATCCCGACAAGCTCAACGCCGTGTCGCTCGACATGTGGGAGGCGGCCGAGAGCTATCTCGAGGATTTCAGGAACGACGACAATATTCGCGTCGTCATCGTCACCGGTGCCGGCGGCAAGGCCTTCGTGTCCGGCGCCGACATCTCCAAGTTCGCCAGCGAGCGCTCCAGCAAGGAAGCGTCCGACCGCTACAATGAGGCGGTCGATCGCGCTTACGGCGCCTTCTACGACTTCCCCAAGCCGACCATCGCCATGATCCGCGGCTATTGCGTCGGCGGCGGCGTCGGACTGGCGCTGGCCTGCGACCTGCGCATCTGCACGGAGGGCTCGAAGTTCGCCGTGCCCGCGGCCAAGCTGTCGCTCGGCTACCGCTATTCGGGCCTGAAGAAGCTCGTGGACGTCGTCGGCCCGTCCTTCGCCAAGGAGATCTTCTACACCGCGCGGCAGTTCACCGCGCAGGAGGCGCAAGGCATGGGCCTCGTCAATCGCGTGCTGCCCGATGGCGAGCTGGAAGCCTACGTGCAGAACTACGCCGAGACCATCGCGGGCAATGCGCCGCTCACGGTCGACTCGGTCAAGTTCATCGTCGGCGAAATCCTCAAGGACCCCGCCGACCGCGACATGGACAAGGCCGAAGCCATGGTCCAGGCCTGCTTCGCCTCGGGCGATTACATCGAGGGCCGCAAAGCCTTCATGGAAAAGCGCAAACCGAAATTCACGGGCAAGTAAGCGCGCATACTTGTTCCGAATTATCTTTCGTAGCGCAATGACCGGTGCGGTGGCCGCAGCACGCCGAAAGTGCTAAGGCACGCGCCGAGTTGAGTGGACACCGGGAAACACGAGGTTCGATATGTATACCGATCTCAAGCTTTACATCGACGGCCAGTGGCTGGGCGCCGACAACCGCAAGAGCGAGGACGTCATCAATCCGGCGAACGGCAAAGTTCTCGGCAAGTTGCCGCACGCCTCGAAGGCTGATCTCGATGCCGCGCTCGCCGCCGCCGACAAGGCGTTCGGCGCCTGGAGCCGCACCTCGGCCTATGACCGCTCCAACATCATGCGCAAGGCCGCGATGCTGATGCGCGAGCGCGCCGATCACATCGCCCGCGTGCAGACACAGGAGCAGGGCAAGCCGTTCCCCGAATCGCGCATCGAGGTCATGACCTCCGCCGACATCACCGACTGGTATGCCGAGGAAGGCCGGAGAGCTTACGGCCGCATCGTGCCGGGCCGCGTGAAGGGCACGCGCCAGATCGTCACGCAGGAGCCGGTCGGCGTCGCCGCCGCCTTCACGCCGTGGAATTTCCCGACGCTGACGCCGATCCGCAAGATCGCCGGTGCGCTCGCCGCGGGCTGCACGCTCATCATCAAGGCCTCGGAAGAAGTGCCGGGCGGCTGCGTTGAACTGGTGAAGTGCTTTGCCGATGCCGGTCTGCCGGCAGGCGTGCTCAACCTCGTCTTCGGCGTTCCCGCCGAAGTGTCGGAGCACCTCATTCCGTCGCCGATCGTCAAGAAGGTGTCGTTCACCGGTTCGGTGCCGGTCGGCAAGCATCTTGCCGCCATGGCGGCGCGCGGCATGAAGCGCGCGGCCATGGAGCTGGGCGGCGATTAGCCGGTGCTGGTGTTCGACGCTGCCGATCCCATCAAGGCGGCCGACACCATCGCCGCGTTCAAATATCGCAACGCCGGCCAGGTCTGCATTTCGCCGACGCGCTTCTATGTGCAGGAGAAGAACTACAACAAGTTCGTCGAGCGCTTCGTCGAATACGCCAAGGGCCTGACGCTGGGTGACGGTCTCGACAAGGACACCAAGATGGGCCCGCTCGCCAATCCGCGCCGTCTCGATGCCATGGAATCCTTCGTGAACGACGCGAAGTCGCGCGGCGGCAAGATTGCCACCGGCGGCAACCGCCACGGCAATCAGGGTTTCTTCTTCGAGCCGACAGTGATCACCGACATCCCGGACGATTCCAAGATCATGACCGAGGAGCCGTTCGGGCCGCTGGCGCCGATCGTGCCGTTCAAGACCTTCGATGAGGTCGTCGAGCGCGCCAACTCGCTGCCGTTCGGGCTTGCGTCCTACGTCTTCACCACCTCGACGGCGACCGCCAATGCGGTGGGCGATGCCATCCAGGCCGGCATGGTCGGCATCAACTCGGTGATGGTGTCGACGCCGGAAACGCCGTTCGGCGGCGTCAAGGACTCCGGTTACGGCTCGGAAGGCGGCATCGAAGGCCTGCAGGCTTATCTGAACACGAAATTCATCTCGCAGGCTTGAAGCCACTTGTCATCGTCCGCGCAGGCGGACGATCCAGCGCTTGAAATGACAACGGCCGGGCTTATCGCCCGGCCGTTTTTGTTTTTTGAGAGCGTGCGCCTTGCTCCTCTTCCCTCTCCCACAAGGGGAGAGGGCAAGCGCGTATGCGGCGCCACTTAATAAGCGGCCATCCCCCTCCGGCAAGCTTCCCACACCTTGGCCGGCGTTGCCGGCATGTCCATGTGATCGGCGGCGCCGTTCGGCACGGCGTTGGAGATCGCGTTCATCACCGCGGCGATCGCTGCCGTGGTGCCGGCCTCACCGGTGCCCTTGACGCCGAGCGGGTTGGTGGTCGCCGGCACTGCATGCGTCGCCTCGCGCAGTTCGAGCGGCATGTCATGGGCGCGCGGCATGCCGTAATCCATGAACGAGCCGGAGACGAGCTGGCCGCTGCCGCTGTCGTACACGGCGTTCTCGGTCAGCGCCTGGCCGAGGCCGTTGGCGATCGAGCCCTGCACCTGGCCCTCGACCACGGCCTTGTCGAGGACGTTGCCGCAGTCATCGACCGCCGTGTAGGTGACGATATCGAAATGCCCGGTATCCGGATCGATCTCGATCTCGGCGATGTGGCAGCCATTGGGGAAGGTCAGCGGCGCTTCGGCCTTTTCCTTGGTGTCGAGGCTTTCGCCCATCGCTCTGGCGCGCGCCGCCGTCTCGAACAGGGTGATGCGGCGGTCGGTGCCGACCACCTCGAAGCGGCCGTCGCGATACTGGATGTCGCTTTCGGACGCCTCCAGCGCCGCGGCCGCCACCTTTTTCGCTTTCACCAGCATCGCATCGGCGGTGGCGACAATGGCCGAGCCGGCGCATTGCGCCGAGCGCGAGCCGACCGACGCAAAGCCGGTGAGGCCCAGGTCAGTGTCGCCGTGGCGATGCTCGATGGCTTTCGGATCGATGCCGAGTTTCGCCGCGAGCAGCCGCCCGAACACGGTGGCGTGGCTCTGCCCGGTCGATTGCACATTGCAGCCGAGGATCAGTTTGTCGCCGCCGGGGAAACTCACCGAGGCCGTCTCCGTCGGCAGCGAGCCGGCATGCTCGAGCATGCAGGAGATGCCGATGCCGCGCAGCTTCTTGCGCTTTTGCGCTTCGCGCTTGCGCCTGGCGAAACCGTCATAGTCGGCGAGCGCGAGCGCCTTGTCGACGATGGCCGGGAAGTCGCCGGAGTCGTAGGTCTGGATCGGCGTTTTGAACGGCATCTGCGATGCCTTGATCAGATTCTTTTTCCGCAGCCGTGCCGGATCCATCTTCAGGAGGCGGGCGGCTTCTTCCACCGCGCGCTCCAGCGCGAAATTGGCCTCGGGCCGTCCGGCGCCGCGATAGGGGCCGATCGGGATGGTGTTGGAGAAGTAGCAGGCGACCGACACGTCCATTTTCGGAATGTCGTACATCGCCGGCAGGCAGCGCCAGAAATTCACGGTGTTGATCTGCACGCCGGCGTTCGAGACATAGGCGCCCTGGTTGCACAGGTGACGCACGCGCAGCGCCGTGAACTTGCCCTTGTCGTCGCAGGCCAGTTCGACATGGGTGACGGTGTCGCGGCCCTGCGTGTCGGTGACGAAGGCCTCCGAGCGTGTCGACATCCAGTGCACCGGGCGGCCGATCTTCTTGGCCGCCACCAGCACCGCGACGTATTCGGGATAGACCGGCGTCTTCATGCCGAAGGCGCCGCCGATGTCACGCGTGATCACGCGCATCTTCTCGTTCGGCACGCCCATGATCGAGGCGGCCATGCCGCGCATGGTGTCGGCGCCCTGCGAGCTGGCATAAAGCGTGTAGCCGTCCTTCGCCTTGTCGTAGACGCCGGTCGCGCCGCGCGTCTCCATCGAGGCGACGACCATGCGCTGGTTGGTGACGGTGACCTTGGCGACATGCGCCGCCTTGGCGATGCGGTCCGCGACCGCCGCTTCGTTGGCCTTGTCCTCGGTCATGCCGGGCCAGTCCACCGCGACATTGCCGGGCGCTTCGTCATAGAGCACGGTCCCGGCCTTCATCGCCTGATCGAGATCGACCACCGGCGTCAGCTCCTCATACGCGACCTCGACGAGATCGGCGGCGTCCATGGCCTGCGCCACGGTTTCCGCCACCACCATCGCCACCGGATCGCCGACATGCATGACCTTGTCGCCGGCGAGTGCGGGGCGGAACGGCGCCGCCATCTTGACGCCGCCGCGGCCGGTCAGCGGATTGTGCCGCGTCAGGCTGCCGATGCCGGCGGCCTTGATGTCCGCCGCGGTGAGCACGGCGAGTACGCCCTTGGCCTTGAGCGCCGCCTCGGTCCCGACCGACAAAACGCGCGCGTGGGCATGAGGCGAGCGCACGAACACGGCCGCCGCCTGGCCCGGCAGACGCGGGTCGTCCATGAACTGCCCGGCGCCGCGCACCAAGGCGTCGTCTTCGACACGCGGCTCGGATTTGCTGCGGGGTGGGATGATCAGGGTCATGGGCGTAATCCTCGGACGTGACGGGCCTGCAACCGAAAAGGGCACGTTCTATAGCAGGTCGCAACGCACGCATGCAGGCCTTGCCCACCACTGGCGTGTCTCGCGCGGAACCGCTATGCGGATAGGCAAGACAAAGCCGCCGCGGTCGACGCGAGAGAAAATGTAAGGGAGAGACCTGCAATGTCCAAGAATACGCAGAAGATCGGCTGGATCGGGACCGGGCGCATGGGCGCGCCGATGGCCGAGCGTCTGCTCAAGGCCGGCCACGACGTCACCGTCTGGAACCGCACGCGCTCCAAGGCCGAGCCGCTGGCCAAGAGCGGCGGCAAGGTCGCCGACAAATTGTCCGATCTCGCCGGCCTCGACGTCGTGTTCTCCATCGTCTCGACCGGCAAGGATCTCGACGAGATTTATTTCGGTCCGAACGGAGTGCTCGCGAACGGCGGCAAGGCGCCGAAGATCGTGGTCGATTGCTCGACCATCTCGATCGAGGACTCCGTCGACATCCGCCGCAAGCTGATGGAAGCCGGCAGCGATTATCTCACCGCGCCGGTGTCGGGCAACGCCAAGGTCATCAAAGCCGGCAAGCTGTCGTCCGTCGTGTCAGGCTCGGAAGACGTGTTCCGCGCGGCCAAGCCGCTGATCGACATCATCGCGCCGCAGGGCGTCGCCTATGTCGGCGAGGGCGATCTCGCCCGCGTCTGCAAGATTGCGCACAACGTGATGCTCGGCGTCGTCATCGAGAACCTCATCGAAATCACGCTGCTCGCCAACAAGATGGGCGTGCCGCGCCATGCCTTCCTCGCCTTCATGAACAACGGCGTCATGGGCTCGATGTTCACGAAGTACAAGTCGCCGGCTTTGGTCAATCTCGACTGGACCACCACCTTCACGCCCGAACTCTTGCGCAAGGACCTCGATCTCGGCCTCGAACTCGGCCGCGAATTCGACGTGCCGATGCCGGTTACCGCGGCGACGCGCGAGGTGCTGCAGGGCCATTTCGGCGCGGCGACGCTGCAGAAGGATCCAGAGGCCTATCTGCAGAAGGATTTCGCGGCGCTGATGGAGACCATGGCGCTGGCCGCCGGCATGAAGCTGGAGCCGGAGAACGTGAAGGTCGGCACCGGGCTGGAATGATCGCCGCGGCGGGTTGACGGGTTTGCCCCGATTGCGGCGCGCGCTGCGAATTCGCCTATAGTGGATGCCGGGCCGCGGCGCGCGCCG
>JAEZEY010000317.1 GCA_023432845.1 Pseudomonadota bacterium | reverse complement strand
CCCCAAGGGGGCGGCCTTTTTGCATTCCGGCTGCATTCGGGGCGGGATTGACCGGTTCCTGTGCGCGCCCTATATCGCCGCGCATGATGACGATTTGCACCCGAAACGCACGTCCACGCCGCCGTATCGACACGGCGCGGGGGCGTTTTCGTCTGTAAACGCTCCCCGTGCCGCCGGACATGACCGCGGCGCTTCGAGAACCTTCCCGACCGCTGCCGCCATTCCGGCAATTCGTCCGTTCCTCCAAGGAGCGAATGCCGTTTCCGGCCGCTTCATGCGGCGCATGAATTCAAGGACTTAAGATCATGGCGACAAAGGCAAAGATCGGCGTTCTCGGCGCCTCCGGCTACACCGGTTCCGAACTGGTGCGGATGCTGCTGCGTCACCCGCGCGCCGAGATCGTGCTGCTGACCGCGGAGCGCTCGGCCGGCAAGCCGATGCGGGAAGTGTTCCCGCAGTTCTCGCCCTATGAGCTGCCCAACCTGGTCGCCATCGAAGGCCTCGACTGGAAGAAGCTGGCGCTCGACGTCGTGTTCTGCGCGCTCCCGCACGCCACGACGCAGAAGGTGCTCAAGAACCTGCTCGCCGCTGCGCCGGAGACGAAAGTCGTCGATCTGTCGGCCGACTTCCGGCTGTCGGACACGGCCGCCTATGCGAAGTGGTACGGCCACGAGCATCATGCGCCCGAACTGCAGAAGGAGGCCGTATACGGCTTGGTCGAGATTCACCGGCGCGACATCCGCAAGGCGCGGCTGGTCGCCAATCCCGGCTGCTACACCTCCGGTGCGCAACTGCCGCTGACGCCGCTGATCCGCAACAAGGCGATCGACCTCGACGAGATCGTCATCGACGCCAAGTCCGGCATGACCGGCGCCGGCCGTTCGGCCAAGGAGGCGATGCTGTTCTCGGAAGTGTCCGAGGGCTTCAACGCCTATGGCGTCGGCAAGCACCGGCACATGGCCGAACTCGATCAGGAGTTTTCGCTGGCCGCCGGACGGCCGGTGACGGTGACCTTCACGCCGCATCTGCTGCCGCAGAACCGCGGCATTCTCTCGACCATCTATGTGCGGGGCCGTCGCGGCCGCACTGCGCAGGACCTTCACGAGATACTTTCAAAGTTCTACGTGAAGGAACCCTTCGTCCACGTTCTGCCGTTTGGCGAAACGCCGCACACGCGGCATGTCCGTGGCTCCAACATGACCATGATCGGCGTCGCCGCCGACCGCATCGAAGGCCGGGCGATCATCATCTCGGCGCTCGACAATCTGGTGAAGGGTGCCTCCGGGCAGGCGATCCAGAACATGAACCTGATCATGGGCTACCCCGAGACCATGGGCATCGATCAGGTCGCGCTGTTTCCCTGACCCTCCGTCATTCCGGGCCCGCCCATAGGGCGGGACCCGGAATCCAGCTACACTGACCAGGTTCGCTTCTGGATTCCAGGTTCGCCACTTCGTGGCGCCCCGGAATGACAGAAAACTATCACGCCGCGCTCGGCGACAGGCCCGGCGCGGTCAGCATGGCGCCGCGCGGCTGCTCGCGGGTCAGCGCCAGCAGCATCCCCATGCCATAGGCCAGCGACAGCATCGACGAACCGCCATAGGAGATGAAGGGCAGCGTCATGCCCTTGGCCGGGATGAGATGCAGATTCACCGCCATGTTGATCGCCGACTGGGTGGCGAACAGCATGGTGAGGCCGGCGGCGGCAAAGCGGCAGAATGGATCGTCATTGCGCATGGCGCGAAACAAGGCGCGGATGACGATGAAAGAGAACAGCGCCACCAGCGCCAGACACAATGCGACGCCGAACTCCTCAGCCGCGACGGAGAACACGAAGTCGGTGTGGCTCTCCGGCAGCATGCGCTTAACGGTGCCCTCGCCCGGGCCGCGGCCGAACCAGCCGCCGCGCATGAAGCTTTCGGTGGCAACATCGATGTTGAAGGTGTCGCCGGCCGCCGGATTCATGAAGCGCTGGATGCGCGAGGTGACGTGCGGCACGGTGTAATAGGCGACCAGCAGGCCGAAGCCCGCGGCCCCGGCGATGCCAAACATCCACACGACCCGCATACCGGCCATGAAGAACAGCGCGCTCCACACCAGCACGACCAGCATGGTCTGGCCGAAGTCCGGCTGGATCACCAGCAACGCGACCACGGCGAGCAAGAGGCCAAGCGCGATGGTGTTGGCCGGCATTTCCGGGCGTCTGGCGGATTCGCCGAACAGCCAGGCGATGAGGATGACGAAAGCGGGTTTCAGAAACTCGGACGGCTGGATGTTGACGCCGGCGATGACCAGCCAGCGCCTGGCGCCCTTGATCTCCTGACCGAAGAACGGCGTCGCCGCGACCATGATCAGGCTGATGATGAAGACGAAAAGCGAAAGCCGGCGAATTTGACGCGGCGTCAGGAACGACACGCCGAGCAGGATCGCCACCGTCGGAAACAGGAAGATGATGTGACGATTGACGAAGTAGAACGGCTCGAGGCCGAGGCGGCCGGCGACCGGCGGCGACGCAGCCAGCGACAGCACGACCCCGGCCAGCATCAGCGCGCCGATGGCGGCGAGCGTCAGGCGATCGACCGTCCACCACCACTCGCCGATCGGGGTGCGTTGCGCGCGCGAAATCATGGGAGGCCTGGGTAACCGTTAAGGCTCCAAGCTGACGCCGGACGGTTAGCGAAGGGTTAAGAAG
>JAEZEY010000185.1 GCA_023432845.1 Pseudomonadota bacterium | reverse complement strand
GCTGTTCCTCGCCGGCCTGTCCTTCGGCGGCTTCGGAAACGGGACGACGGATTTCGCCTTCACCGGGCTCTGGTCGGTCGGCATGATCTGCGCGGTGGCGGCCGCCTATCAGGCCAAGTTCCATCGCCTTGCGGCGCTCGCCCTGCTGGGCGGCACGGGGCTCGTGACCTGCGTGACCTTCCTGTGGCTATCGGCTCCGGATCTCGCGGCAACGCAGCTTGTCGTGGAAATCGTCACGACGGTCCTCATATTGCTCGGCCTGAGATGGCTTCCCAAGCGCTCCCCGACAGCATCAGAGCCAAACGGGCTTGCGCCGAGTCTGCGTCGTCTTCGCGACCTGGCGATCGCGATCGCAGCCGGGGTCGGAATGACGGCCATCTCCTACGCCGTGATGACGCGGCCTCCCGTGGACAGCATCGCTGACTACTTCATCGACAAGGCATACACCGAGGGGGGAGGACGCAATGTCGTCAACGTCATCCTCGTCGACTTCCGCGGCTTCGACACCCTTGGCGAGATCACGGTCCTGGGTATCGTGGCTTTGACCGTGTTCGCGCTGCTGCGGCGGTTCCGCCCCGCTCCGGACAGCGTCGATCGACCCGAACAGCAGCAGGTCCAGCGCGCCTACGACGAGGCTGAACCGGACCGCAAGGGCGACGCGACGGCGGATGAATACATGTACGTGCCTTCGGTGATCATGCAGTGGATGTTCCCGGTGGTCATCGTGCTCGCGGCCTACTTATTCCTGAGAGGCCACGACGCTCCGGGCGGCGGTTTCGCGGCAGGCATCGCAATGGCCGCGGGCTTCATTCTCCAGTATATGGCTGCGGGAACGGTCTGGGTGGAAGACAGGCTCCGTATCCTTCCGGTAGCCTGGATCGGAACGGGACTGTTGCTGGCCGCGCTGACCGGGACCGTTTCCATGCTTCTCGGCGATCCCTTCCTGACCTCGTATTTCCGCTACGCGGAACTTCCGCTGATAGGAAAGGTCCCTCTTGCGAGTGCGACGATCTTCGACCTCGGCGTCTTCAGCCTCGTGGTCGGAGCCACCGTTCTGATGCTGATCGCGATTGCCCACCAGTCCATACGCCGGCTCCGCGCGGCCCGCCTCGAGCAGGAGCGCCAGTGATGGAACTGACACTCGCGATCGCGATCGGCGTGCTGACCGGGTCCGGCGTGTGGCTGGTCCTGCGGCCGCGCACCTACCAGCTCGTGATCGGTCTCTCCCTTCTTTCCTATGCCGTGAACCTCTTCATCTTCAGCATGGGGCGGCTGCGCGTCGGCGCCGCTCCGGTGCTGGGGTCCGAAGGAACCATCAATCCGGCCGACTACGCCGATCCTGTCCCGCAAGCCCTGGTCCTGACCGCCATCGTGATCGGCTTCGCCACCACCGCGCTCCTCCTGGTGGTCCTGCTTGTGTCCCGGGGTCTGTCGGGTAGCGACCATGTGGACGGCCGGGAGAAGAGGTGATGGAGTGGGAAAGGCATTTACTCGTCGTTCCGGTCCTCCTGCCCCTCCTGGCTGGGGCCGCTCTACTTCTGCTCGAAGAAACACGGCACACGCTGAAGGCGCTGGTCAGCCTGGGGTCTACCACGCTGCTCCTCGTCGTTGCCGTTACGTTGATGCGCATGGCCGACCAGAGCCCGGATGCGGCCGGCTCGATGTCGCTGTCCTATGCCGTCGCAGACTGGCCGCCGCCTTTCGCCATCGTCCTCGTTCTGGACCGCCTGTCAGCATTGATGCTGGTGCTCGCGTCCATTGTCGCCCTTGCTTCGCTGGTGTTTTCCGTGGCCCGGTGGGACCGCGCTGGCCCGCACTTCCACACCCTCTTCCAGTTCCTGCTGATGGGATTGAGCGGCGCGTTTCTGACGGGGGATCTGTTCAACCTCTTCGTCTTCTTCGAGGTCACCTTGGCGGCGTCCGACGGGCTGCTGCTGCACGGTTCCGGCGCGTTCAGGGTCCGCTCCGGCTTGCATTACATAGCCATCAACCTCGGGGCATCGTTGCTCTTCCTGATCGGCGTAAGTCTGATCTACGGCGTCACGGGAACGCTGAACATGGCCGATCTGGCCCTTCGAATTCCGGGCGTACCCGCCGAGGACCGCAAGCTGCTACAGGCAGGCGCGGCGATTCTCGGCGTCGCCTTCCTGGTGAAGGCGGGCATGTGGCCGCTCGGATTCTGGTTGCCGTCGGCCTACATGGCGGCCGCGGCTCCTGTCGGCGCGATCTTCGTCATCCTCACCAAGGTCGGGATATATGTGTTGCTCCGCCTGACGCTGCTGCTCTTCAGCAGCCCCGCGGGCGAGCTGACCGGGTTCGGAGGCATCGCGCTGCTGTGGGGCGGCATGGCGACGCTGACATTTGCGACTGCGGGCGTTCTCGCTTCCCAGACGATGGGCAGGCTGGCGGGATACAGCGTGCTCGTTTCGTCGGGAACATTGCTCGCGGCCGTCGGAATGGGCGATGCGCCGGTCGTGTCAGGAGCGCTGTTCTATCTCGTCAGTTCGACGTTGAGCACGGCCGCGTTTTTCATGCTGATCGAACTCGTGG
>JAEZEY010000264.1 GCA_023432845.1 Pseudomonadota bacterium | reverse complement strand
ATCCTGCAGACAAAGCCCGAGCAGTTCGACCTGCAGGAGATCGGCCAATTCGGCGGCGGCCCGCAGTCCACGGTCCGGTGCGGCCAGCTGCAGCGCCAGCACCAGCCGTTTGAAACCGTGCGGACGGTTCGGCATGGTCAGCGGGCGCCTTTCTCATCGGTGTGATCGCTCGTGAAGCTGCGCCGGATGCTGGCGAAGGCACGCAAGCGATCCTCGACCCGGGCGTTGACGCTGCCGGTCGGATAGCACCCGTCCGCCGTCCGGGCGCCGGCCGGCAGCCCGGTGAGCAAGGCGATGCCCTGGTCAATGGTGGCCACCGGATAGATCGCGAAGCGGCCGGCCGCGCAAGCGTCAATCACGTCGCGGCGCAGCATCAGATGCTGCACGTTGGCCTGCGGAATAACCACACCCTGTGTGCCGGTCAGGCCACGCTTCATGCAGATATCGAAAAACCCCTCGATCTTCTCGTTGACGCCGCCGATCGCCTGCACGTCGCCATGCTGGTTGACCGAGCCGGTCACGGCCAAGTCCTGGCGCAGTGGCGCCTCAGCCAGGGCCGACAACAAGGCATAGAGCTCCGCCGACGAGGCACTGTCGCCCTCGACGCCGCCATAAGACTGTTCGAACACCAGGCTGGCGAGCAGTGACATCGGCGTATCGAGCGCATAGCGGCCGCCGAGAAAACCGGACAGAATCAACACGCCCTTCGAATGCAGCTGTCCTCCGAGTTCGACCTCGCGTTCGATATCGACCACCTTGCCGCTCCCGGGGCGCACCTGACAGGTGATGCGGGTCGGCCGCCCGAAGGAAAATCCGCCGAGCTCGACGACGCTAAGGCCGTTGATCTGGCCGACATGCGTCCCCTCGGTGCCGATCAGCGCCACGTTTTCGAGAATCAACTCCTGCGCCCGGTCGCGGACCCGCGCCGCACGCCGGATCCGCGCATCGATCGCCTGCTGCACATCCGCCCGCGCGATAACGTCACGCTTCGCCTCGCGTGCGCAAAAGTCCGCTTCGATCAGGACGTCGCGCAACTGCTCCAGCACCAGCGACAGTTTGCCGGCATGTTCGGCCGCGCGGGCTGCCTGTTCGAGCACCAGTGCCACGGCTTCGCGATCAAGCGCCAACAACCCGTCGCGCTGCGCGAGCATCGCCAACAGCCGCGCCAACAGCGCCTCGTTTTCTGGCGTGCGGTCGAAATCGTTCTCGAAATCCGCCAAAACCTTGAAATGCTCGGACAGCTCCGGATCCAGCGCTGCGAGCAGGAAATACAAGAGCCGTTCGCCGAACAGGATTACCTTGATCCGGAGCGGGATCGGATCCGGCTCCAGCGATACGGTGCTGGTCAGGCCCAGGAAGCGAGCGATATCTTCGATAGCGATCTCGCCGCGCCGGAGGGTGCGCTTGAGCGCGGCCCAACTGAACGGCTCAGTCAGCACGCTGCGCGCGTCGAGCAGGAGATACCCGCCATTGGCACGGTGCATCGCACCCGCCTTGATCAGCCGAAAGTTCGTCAGCAACGCGCCGCGGACCGAGATGTACTCTATGCGGCCGATGAGATTGCCGAGTGCCGGATGCAACTCCTCAATGACCGGCGGCCCCGGCAGCGACGAATCCTGGGTGACGAGAATATTCACCTCATAGCGCGCGAACGGATTGGTCGAAGTGATATCACCGCCTTCCTCGTCGCCTTCCCCGCCTTTGAGCATGAAGAGAGCGACATTTTCGATCAGATCCGCGCGCACCGCCTCGATATGCTGAGCAACGCGCGGGACGTCTTCGAAGAGACCCTTCGTTTCCTCAATCAGTTGGTTGATGGCATAACTCGCGGTATCACGATTTAGCTGTCGTACCTCGTCACGCCGTTGCTTCTCCCATTGCGGAAGCTGATGAATGATGTGTTCGAGATCCTTCTCCAGCTTTTCAATGGTCGCCTGCATCTCCCGCCGGCTCGACTCCGGCCAAGTGCTGAACTCTTCCGGCGGAACGACTTCGCCGTTCTTGGCCGGCGCAAGCGCGAAGCCGAGCGGCGTGCGTAAAATGACAACGTCTTTCTTGCCCGCCTTGTCACGCAACTCTGAAAACGCTTCGGACTGCTTCTTGTGAAACGATTCATCGATAGCGCCGTGCCGGGTCTGGTAGTCCTCGCTTTGAAACACGGCCGGCAGCGCCGTCTTGAGATCGTCGATAAGCTTTTGCATCGCCTCGTGGAATTTCGGAGCACGGCCCGGCGGCAGTTCCAGCGCCACCGGCCGATCCGCGTCCTTGAAATTATGGACGTAAACCCAATCCGACGGCGGCACGCGGCCGACGCCATCCGCGGCCAGCAGAGACTTGATGGCGTCCTGCATCCGCCCGCCGTTAGGACCGATGACGAACAGGTTGAAGCCGGCTTTGTCGACCCGCGTACCAAACCGGATCGCATCCAGGGCGCGGGCCTGGCCAATCACCCCCTCAAGGGGCGGCAGTTCTGCCGTCGTCGAAAACGTCAGATTGGAAAGATCGGTCGCACGATAGAGACTTGCGACAGGCACGGGTCGAACGACTGGTTCTGCGGTGGCCGGGACAATGTCCACGTCATTCCCTCCCTCGGTCACACGCAGTCTCACCGAAGCCGCGATGAGCGTTCTTGACGTGTGTCAATCGCGGATCGTCGCGGTCAGCCCTTGATGCAGACGAGCGGCCGTAGCCGCGCCACCCGGCGGGCAAGGCCCGCTTGTTCTGCTGCTGCCACTACCGCACCCACGTCCTTGTAAGCGCCAGGCGCTTCCTCCGCGATGCCGCGAGTGGACGGACTTCGGATCAGAATGCCGCGGTCCGCGAGGTCGTCCTGGATTTTGCGACCGCTCCACTGCTTGAGTGCGGCATGGCGCGACATCGCGCGGCCAGCACCGTGACAGGCTGATGAGAATGCCTTCTGCTCCGAGCTAGCCTCGC
This sequence comes from Pseudomonadota bacterium, assembly GCA_023432845.1. Lineage (GTDB taxonomy): Bacteria > Pseudomonadota > Alphaproteobacteria > Rhizobiales > Xanthobacteraceae > Pseudolabrys. The sequence continues at coordinate 1,852 of JAEZEY010000264.1, read as the reverse complement.
CGGCCAGGATATATGAGCCCGTTCCCATGCTGCCGCCGATCAACACCGGTTGCCCCGAGGCGCGCAATGCCTCCGGCAGGCTTTCATGCCCGGGCCCGAAGGCTCGCGTCGCACCCTTGCGATGAACGAACAGATCGCGGCGTTTGCCTGCGACCGGATGCGCCTCAACCTTGCAGGTATTGTGCGACACATCATACAGTAGATCCAATCTGTGGCGCGGAAAGTACTGAGCGAACACTTGCCGTGCGGTGTGCCCGAGAATTTCTCGATTGGCCAGCGCACAATTGATACCTGCCCGCATGGCGCCGAGATAGCGCTGACCAATTTCGGACTTGATCGGCGCGCAAGCGAGCTCCCGGTCGGGCAGAGCGATGCCGTAGTCCTTCGCCGTCACGACCATCTCGCGCAGGAATTCGGTGCCGATCTGATGCCCGAGTCCGCGCGAACCGCAATGGATGGTCACGACGACCTCGTCCATCGCAAGGCCGTAGGCTCGGGCAACATTTTCATCGAAGATCTCGGCGACCGCCTGCACTTCAAGATAGTGATTGCCCGAGCCAAGCGTGCCCATTTCCCTGCGCTGGCGTTCCTTGGCTTTTTCGGAGACGCAATCCGGTCGCGCGCCAGCCATTTGGCCACGCTCCTCAATCCGCTCCAGATCCCGCGCCTCGCCCCAACCGCAGGCGACCGCCCAGCGCGCACCGCCCGTGAGCATTGCGTCCATGTCGATCGCATCGAGCGTGATCGCACCCTTGCTACCGAGCCCGGCAGGGATTTCCCGGAACAGGGAGTCGGCCAGCTCTTTCTGCACCGGCACGATGTCTGCGACCGTCAGGCCGGTGAGCATCGTGCGCACGCCACAAGAGATGTCGAAGCCGACGCCGCCGGCCGACACCACCCCGCCCGCCTCGGCATCGAAGGCGGCCACCCCGCCAATGGGAAAGCCGTAACCCCAATGTGCATCCGGCATGACATAGGAGGCCCCGACGATGCCGGGCAAGGTCGCGACATTGGCAGCCTGAACATAGACCTTGTCGTCCATGTCGCGGATCAATTGCTCGTCGGCATAGATGATCGCCGGCACCCGCATCGCCCCCTGTGGCTCGATGCGCCAGGCGGTCTCATCGATGCGCGTGAAACGGGCGATATCCATGGCTGCCTCCCTTACACATCGACGACACAGGCGGCCGACCATGTCCCTGTGTCGTCGATGGCAACTTTCAGCGCGGTGTAGGTCGCGCCCTTCGGCTCGCAAGCGGGCGCATGGCGCGCCACGTCGATCGGCTCTCCCCACAGCGTTCCAGTCAGTTGCGTGCCCGAGATTTGGACAGAAAATCCTGAAAACAGCATCTTTCGGACGGCCATCTCGTAGATGATGAGATTGAGCCATTCGGGAAACAGAATTTCGAGATCAGGCGCCTGACATGCGACCTGGACAGCGTTCTTTGGCTCGATGGCCGCATGAGTGACGATAGCCGTCAACGCGAGCGCTCCTTGCTCGAAGGCTTCCGCAGCGGTCGCCCCAAATCCACGTACGCCGACATCGGCTTCGTGTGGGAAGTGCTCCCACCTTGCCCGGCTCTTCGACGCGGCGACGGTCGTGTTCATGGGCGAAATCTGTTTTTGCCGGGCAGGCCTGACCGTGTGGCTTGCGGGCCCCTTTCCGTCGGGCCGCCGAAAGTGACACGCGTGGCTCGGCCGGCTTCCTGACAATTTTTAAGCTGCCGCGATCAGCAGGGATGGGCATTGATATGCCTCAAGCCCGGGCCGATGATTGCCAAGCGATTCAACCGCTTATGCTGCTGCCGACCAAAGGAGCGTATCCTGCTCCCCAGCCAGCTATCTTCACAAC
>JAEZEY010000136.1 GCA_023432845.1 Pseudomonadota bacterium | reverse complement strand
CCGCAGGATTCGATGGCGCAGAATTCCATGGCGAAGCGCGCCTGCCTGGCCATGTCGACCGTATCGTCGAACACGACAATGCCGCCGTGGCCGATCAAGCCGTCCCTCTTGGCGAAGGCCTCGTAGTCGAACGGCGTGTCGAACAGCGCGCGCGGGAAATAGGCCCCCAGCGGGCCGCCGACCTGCACGGCCTTGACCGGGCGCCCCGTGAAGCAGCCGCCGCCGATATCGTCGACCAGTTCGCCGAGCGTGATGCCGAAAGCGGTCTCGAACAGGCCGCCATAATTGAGATTGCCGGCGAGCTGGATCGGCATGGTGCCGCGCGAGCGGCCCATGCCGAAGTCCTTATAGAACTGCGCGCCCTTGTCCATGATGACCGGCACGGTGGCGAGCGAGAGCACGTTGTTGATGACGGTCGGCTGGCCGAACAGGCCCTTGTGCGCCGGCAGCGGCGGTTTGGCCCTCACCTGCCCGCGCTTGCCTTCGAGACTGTCCAGCAGCGCGGTTTCCTCGCCGCAGACATAGGCGCCGGCGCCGACGCGCACCTCGATGTCGAAGGCGTAGTCCGAGCCGCAAACCTTGTCGCCGAGCACGCCGCCACGGCGCGCCGCGGCGATGGCGTCGTTCATCACGTCGATGGCGTGCGGATATTCCGAGCGGATGTAGATGTAGCCCTTGGTCGCGCCCACCGCGATGCCGGCGATGGTCATGCCTTCGATCAGCACGAAGGGATCGCCCTCCATGATCATGCGGTCGGCGAAGGTGCCGCTGTCACCTTCGTCGGCGTTGCAGACGATGTATTTCTGTTCGGCTTTCGCGTCGGCCACCGTCTTCCACTTGATGCCGGTCGGGAAGCCGGCGCCGCCGCGGCCGCGCAGCCCGGACTGCGTGACTTCCTCGGTGATGCCGGCCGGCTTGGCGATCGCCTTGGCGAGCCCGCGGTAGCCGCCATGGGCGCAGTAGTCCTCCAGCGAACGCGGATCGACAATGCCGCAGCGGGCAAAGGTCAGCCGCGTCTGCTTCTTCATGAACGGATGATCTTCCGGCTTGCCGACGCGCAGTCTGTGCTCGCCGCCATCCGCCAGCATCGCCTCGAACACGCTTTGCGCATCCGCGAGCTCGACCGGGCCATAGGCGATGCGGCCATCAGTGGTCTCGACTTCGAGCATCGGTTCCAGCCAGTGCATGCCGCGCGAGCCGTTGCGGATCACTTGCACGGCGACGTTCTTCCTGGCGGCGAGGTCGCGAATCGTTTTGGCGATCTCGTCGGCGCCGCAGGCCACGGCCGCGGCGTCGCCGGGAACGTAAATCCTCAGGGAGTTGATCGGTGCGCTCATCGTGACGCCTCCGCGAGCAGCGCATCGAGCTTGCGATCATCGAGCCGCGCGACGATACGGCCATCGAGCATCGCCGCCGGCGACACCGAGCACAGGCCGAGGCAGTAAACGGGTTCGAGAGTCACGCGGCCGTCGGCCGAGGTCTCGCCCATGGCGACGCCGAGCTTCTCCTCAGCGCGCGCGGCGAGCGCGCCGCAGCCGGTGGCCTGGCAGGCTTCGGCCTGGCACAGCTTGAGCACATGGCGGCCGGCCGGCGCGCGGCGAAAGTCATGATAGAAGGTGACGACGCCGTGTACCTCGGCGCGCGAGATGTTGAGCGCCTCAGCGATCATCGGTTCGGCCGGCTCGGGGATGTAGCCGAAGGTGTCCTGCAGCGCGTGCAGCATCGGCAGCAGGCCGCCGGCCGTGCCGGCGAACGCCGCGATCACATGGCTGGCCGCCTCGGCGTCCCAAGTTTTGCTTTGCATCGTTCCGGCCTTTTCCCGCCCTGGTTCTTTATTGTAAATCCAAGGTGCGGCCCGTACCGAAGACCATCAAGGACCTCCCCGTGATCAAACGATAGACAGGTCCGATCATTGATTGAAAAAATGATAGCTATAAACTATCGTCGATCGAATCGATGTATCGTACGATTGGAAAAACAAATCATACCGGGCTGGTTGGGTGCCGGTGGGCAATGAAGGTCGTCGGCCGTTCCGGGCCGGGCGCTCACAGCCTGAGCTTGCGCAAATTTTCGGTTGCCGTGCTTGCACCGGCTCATGCTTGCGATGGGCGGGACAGCCGGTACTTCGTCCAAAGCCTAAGCGGCAAATAAGTGATTACTGAACGACAATTTTATGGTCTCCCGACCCTCTCCATCATCGGGGCGATTGAGAAACGGCGGTTCATCTATTTGGTTGCTTATAGGCGATTTCTCATCGTCTTATGCACATTCCGGGGCTTCCGCCAAGCTGCCGATTTTCGCTCAAGCGCCCGATTTGCAGGCCATCAGCGAGCAACGTTGACCGCGTCCTTAGCCCTGACCCGCCAAACCGTTTTGCCGGCGTCATCCGCTATCAACAGCGCCCCGGTGGCGTCGACGGCCACGCCAACGGGGCGGCCACGCGCCTGGCCTTGGTCGTTGAGGAAGCCCGTAACAAAATCCTGGGCCTGTCCATTCGGGCGCCCGTTCTGGAACGGGATGTAGACAACCTTATAGCCGCTGAACTCGTCGCGATTCCAGCTACCTCGCAAGCCGACGAAGCGTGCGCCAGAACTCTTCCCGCTTCCATTGAGCTATGGAGTCATCGGCCGCCAATCGGCAAAACGACCGTTGGTCGCCGCTAGCGACTTCAGCAGTTCTGCCGGCTCGGAACCATATCCTGAGCGCGCATAGACTTCTTGCATGTCGGCGAGGATCGCAGGGAGGCCGATTTCATCGGCCTCGAACATCGGCCCGCCGCGCCAGGCCGGGTAGCCGTAGCCGTGGATCTTGACGATATCGATGTCGAGCGCCCGCGCCGCGATGCCTTCGGCGAGAATCTTGGCGCCCTCATTGACGATCACGGCCCTGATGCGACGCGCCAGCGCCTCGCCGTCGAGCGGCATATGATTGGTGCCCTTCTCTCTCCAGTAATCTTCGATCATCGCCGTGACATCGGGATCGAGCTGCCGCTTGCCGCCTTCGTAACGATACCAGCCGGCGCCGGTCTTCTGGCCGAAACGGCCCTTGGCGCAGAGGCGGTCGGCCAGCGTGTTGACGTAACGGATGCGCTGGTCGCGCGTCGGCTCGAGCCGCTTGCGGCGGGCGAGACCGATGTCGAGACCGGCGAGATCGGACACCGCGAACGGCCCCATGGGAAATCCGAAGGCTTCGAGCGCGGCGTCGATCTCGTGCGGGAACGCGCCGTCCTCCAGCGCGCTGTCGGCCTCATAGCGCCAGGCGGACAGAATGCGATTGCCGATGAAGCCTTCGCACACGCCGCAGGCGACGCCGATCTTGTTGAGCGCGCGCGCCACCGCCATGCCCGTCGCCATCGCATCCGGCGCGCTGGCCTTGCCCTCGACGACCTCGACCAGCTTCATGACATGCGCCGGCGAGAAGAAATGCAGGCCGATTACGTCGGTCGGCCGGCCGCTCGCCGCCGCAATGACATTGATGTCGAGATAGGACGTGTTGGTGGCAAGCACCGCGTCCGGTTTGGCAACGGGACCCAGCCGCGTGAACATCGCCTTCTTGATGTCCATTTCCTCGAAGATGGCTTCGACGACCAGATCGCAGGCCGACAACGCCGCGAAATCCGAGGTCACGGTCAATCGCGACAGCCGCTCGGCCTTGACGGCTTCAGTCAGACGGCCGGACTTGATCGAACGATCGTAGAGGCT
>JAEZEY010000066.1 GCA_023432845.1 Pseudomonadota bacterium | reverse complement strand
GTACGGGGAGGTACCGACATGGGCAATCGACGATGCCTCCTCACGCAGGCCTGCACGCGCTCAACGTCAGGGAGGATATCGACCCCATGCAGAGTTCAAACGACGAAGCTCATTGGCAGAAAACCCGACGGTTGATGTTCATCAACCTCGGCGTCTGGTTTTTCTTCGGCTACGTGATCCACATGTTCGTGATCCCGCTGAATTCGTTCACTGTCCCGATTCTCGGCTTCCCGCTCGGCTTCTATATGGCCGCGCAGGGCTCGCTGATCGCCTTCGTGGTCATGCTGTTCATGTTTGCCAGACAGCAGGACGCCATCGATCGCGAATTCGGCGTCGCCGAAGACGAATAAGGGGGCAACCATGTCAACCGCATCGGGCGCAAGCTCGGATTTCTATAAAAACCTCGGCCGGATGTACGCCACCTACACGGGTGGCTTCCTGGCTTTCGTCATCCTGCTCGCCATTCTCGAGCAGGTCGGCGTTCCGAACCGCATCCTCGGCTACCTGTTCGTGACCTTCACGATCATCGTCTACGCCGTCATCGGCATTATGTCTCGTACGGCGCAGGTGTCGGAATATTACGTCGCGGGCCGGCGCGTACCGGCCATCTACAACGGCATGGCGACCGGCGCCGACTGGATGTCGGCGGCATCGTTCGTCGGCATGGCCGGCACCCTGTTCCTGCTCGGCTATGACGGCCTGGCCTGGGTGCTCGGCTGGACCGGCGGCTACGTGCTGGTGTCGATCCTCAACGGCCCGTATCTGCGCAAGTTCGGCGCCTACACCGTTCCGGACTTCATGGCGTTCCGCTTCGGCGGCAACTTCGCGCGTATCGTGGCCGTTGTCGTGCTGGTGTGCTGCTCGTTCACCTATGTGACCGCGCAGATCTTCGGCACCGGCATCATCGCCTCGCGCTTCCTCGGCATGTCGTTCGAGATCGCCGTGTTCGCGGGCCTCGCCGGCATCCTGCTCTGCTCGATGCTGGGCGGCATGCGCGCGGTGTCCTGGACGCAGATCGCCCAGTACATCGTGCTGATCGTCGCCTACCTGACGCCAATCGTCATCCTGTCGACGAAGGAGTTCGGCATTCCGATCCCGCAGCTGACCTACGGGTCCGCGATTGCGGAAATCACCGCTCGTGAAGGCCAGATGCTGGCTTCAGGTCTCGCCACCGCGGCCAACCTGAAACCACACATCCAGCCGTTCTTCACCTACACGCCGCTGAACTTCTTCGCGATCGTCTTCTGCATGATGGTCGGCACGGCGTCGCTGCCGCACATCCTGATGCGTTACTTCACCACGCCCACCGTGCGTGAAGCGCGTCAGTCGGTCGCCTGGTCGCTGCTGTTCATCTTCCTGCTTTACTTCTCGGCGCCCGCTTACGCCGCGTTCTCGAAGCTGGAGGTGTACACCAACATCATCGGCCGTGACCTGACCGACGTCCGTCCCTGGATGTTCACCTGGGGCGAACTCGGCCTGATCAAGATCTGCGGACAGAATGCCGCCTCGATCGATGCCATCGTCGCCGCCTGTAAGGCGATCGCCGGGCATCCGGGCGTCGTCCGTCTGCAGGACTTCGTGATCAATACGGACGTGATCGTGCTCTCCACGCCGGAGATCGCGGGCCTTCCGTACGTGATCTCGGGTCTGGTCGCCGCCGGTGGTCTTGCCGCCGCGCTGTCGACCGCCGACGGCCTGCTGCTCGCCATCGCCAACGCGCTCTCGCACGACGTCTACTACAAGATGATCGACCCGAGCGCGCCGACGGTGCGTCGTCTGCTCGTCGCCCGCATCCTGCTGCTGGTCGTCGCCGTGGGTGCCGCCTATACCGCTTCGACGCGGCCGGGCGACATCCTCGCGATGGTCGGCTGGGCGTTCTCGCTCGCAATGGCCGGCAACTTCCCGGCGCTCGTCATGGGCGTCTGGTGGAAGCGGACCACGGCGGCGGGCGCGGTGGCCGGCATGATCGCAGGCTTCGGCCTGTGCATCTTCTACCTCGTCGTGACCCGTTACTTCCCGGGCGCTGGCGTGGCGTACTTCGGTATGTCCTCGCTCACCAACCCGGCCACGGGTCTGCCGCTGGTCGACCTCGCCAAGGCCATGGCGGCTCCGGGCGCCATGGACAGCTGGGTCGTTGCCTCGCATCCGCTCGCGAGCAAGGTCGGCTGGTTTGGCCTGACCAACATCGCCTGCGGCCTGCTCGGCATGCCGCTCGGCTTCCTGGTCATCTACGTGGTCAGCCTGATGGGCAAGGAGCCGTCCAAGGAAATGCAGGCCTATGTCGACGAGATTCGCAAGCCGCGTGGCGGCACGATTCTCAAGGAAAAGACCTGATCAAAGCGACGATCCCAAACTGGAGCGGGGCCCTGCGGGGCCCCGCTTTTTTTTATGGGTTGCGACGGCGCGTGTCGCTTGCCATTGTCGAAACGACACCGAGGGGAAAGCCGGCCCGTGGATTTCAGCAACCCGTCCTTCTGGATTTATCAACTGCCGAACTTCGCGCTCGCGGTGGTGATGTACACCATGCTCGGCCGCGTGCTGCTCGGCCTGTTCGTCGATCCCGACTCGACGAATTACATCTGGCGTTTCTTCTGCCGCCTGACCGATCCTTTCGTGGCGCTGCTCGCCTATGTAACGCCGAAGGCGGCGCCGCCGGTGATCGTGTG
>JAEZEY010000002.1 GCA_023432845.1 Pseudomonadota bacterium | reverse complement strand
ACCGGGCAGGGTGTCGAAACGGAACTGATACGGCTTGGGCGTCGAGGCCGTGACGGTGAGCGCGAATGCACCGTTGGCCTCGCGCGTGCCGATGATGAGTGCGCCCGAGCGGCCGAAGCTGGTCAGCGAGATTTGCCGGAAGGCTGTGCGGCGCATCAGTGCGGCCATCGGCAGATGAATGGCGCGGACGATCTCGCCGGGCCTCAGGGCGTTCTTGTTGCTGCCGATGACGAAATCGGCAACGCGCATGCGCCGCTCGGAGCCGTCCGCGGTCCACAGCATCATTTCGCCATCCAGCGCGGCGCAGAGCGAGATCATCGGCCCGGCCGGCAGCGACATGACAATGTTGCCGCCGACAGTGGCGGCGTTCCAGATCTTGAACGAGGCGAGGAAGGCGCGGCAGCACTGGCCGATCAGCGGCGCGGCGATCCATTCGGATGGCGCGGCGAAAGCGTCCAACCGGGCGATGGTGCAGGTCGCGGCGATGTCGAGGTCCGCGTCCGTCGCCTGCAGCGGCTGCCAGCCCAGTGTCGACAGGTCGATCAGCCGCGAGAGCCTGTTCTGCGGCTCGGAGAACAGCCATGTACCGCCGGCCAGGAAGGCGTCGCCGTCGCGCCAGGCAGGCAGGGCCTCGCGCGACCTGGGCCGTTCGACGGCGGTGATGGTGTTCAGGTCCATGGCGCCCTCTGGTCCCGAACTTGCAACGATCTATAGTTGGCACGCATGACTCGGAGATGTTGATGACCGAACCACTTTGGATCAAGGACCCTCTCGCCATTCTGGCGGACGGCGCCGAGCGCGGCGTCGTCGTCAAGGGCGGCGCGATCGTCGAACTGGTCGGCAAGGGCCGTGAGCCGGCGACGCCGAGCGCCAGGGTCTTCGAGGCGCGCGATCATGTCGTCATCCCCGGGCTGATCAACACCCATCATCATTTCTACCAGACGCTGACGCGCGCCGTACCGGCTGCGCTCGATCGCGAACTGTTTCCGTGGCTCAAGACGCTGTACCCGATCTGGGCGAAGATGACGCCGGAGGCGCTTGATGCCGCCGTGACGGTGGCGATGGCCGAACTGATGCTGTCGGGCTGCACCACAACCACCGACCATCATTACGTGTTCCCCAAGGGGCTCGAGGATGGCGTCGATATCGAAGTCGCGGCGGCGAAAAGGCTCGGCCTTCGCGTGCTGCTGACGCGCGGCTCGATGAACCTGTCGGAACGCGACGGCGGCCTGCCGCCGGATTCCGTCGTGCAGGACGAGGACACCATCCTCGCCGACAGTGAGCGCGTGGTGGCGCGCTATCACGAGCGCGGCGAGGCGGCGATGACGCAGGTGGCGCTGGCGCCGTGCTCGCCGTTCTCGGTCACGACGTCGCTGATGAAGAAGACCGCCGAACTGGCGGAGAGGCTTGACGTGCGCCTGCACACCCATCTCGCCGAGACGGAGGACGAGAACGCCTTCTGTCAGCAGCTCTATCATTGCCGGCCGCTGGATTATCTGGAGGATTGCGGCTGGCTCAATCACCGCACCTGGCTGGCGCATGGCGTGCACTTCGACAAAACGGAGATGCCGCGTCTTGCCAAAGGCAAGGTGTCGATCAGTCATTGCGCCTGCTCGAACCAGACTTTGGCCTCGGGCCATTGCCCGGTGTGCGATTTGGAAAGCGCGGGTGTCGCGGTTGGTCTTGGCGTCGATGGCTCGGCGTCGAACGATGAATCCAATCTGATGCAGGAGGTGCGCGCCGCGTTTCTCCTGCAGCGTGGGCGCTACGGCGTCACCAAAGTCAGCCACAAGGATGCGCTGCGCTGGGCGACCAAGGGCTCGGCGGCCTGCGTCGGCCGGCCCGAGCTCGGCGAGATCGCGGTTGGCAAGCGCGCCGATCTGGCACTCTACAAGCTCGATGAATTGCGTTTTTCCGGATACGGCGATGCGCTCGCGGCGCTCGTTCTTTGCGGCGCCCATCGCGCTGACCGCGTCATGATCAATGGCCACTGGACCGTGATCGACGGCGCCATTCCCGGCCTTGATGTCGCCGGTCTCATGCGCCGCCATCAGGCCGCGGCGAAGATGGTGCAGGGGTAACTTCATGGAAGAGTGCGAGGGAGGGTGCAGCCTCCCTCGCATGATCCCGCTACTTCCCCGGGATCTTGTCGTCGATGCCCTTCACATAGAAGTTCATGCCGAGGATCTGGCCGGCGTCGAGGTGCTTGCCGCCTTTGCATTCCACTTCCTTGCCGTCCTGACCGATGACGGGGCACTTGAAGGGATGCAGTTCGCCGGCGATGATCGCGGCTTCGGTCTTCTCGGCCAGCGCCTTCACGTCGTCGGGCATGTTGGTGTATGGCGCCATCAGAACCATCTTTTCCTTGAGCCCGTCCCAGGTGTCCTCGGACTTCCAGGTGCCGGCGAGCGCGGCTTTTGCCTGCTTCACGTAATACGGGCCCCAGTTGTTGATGATCGAGGTGAGCTGGGTCTTCGGGCCGAACTTGATCATGTCGCTATCCTGGCCAAAGGCGTAGATGCCGCGCTGCGCCGCGACCTGCATGGCGGCCGGGCTATCCGTATGCTGCATCAGCACGTCGACGCCCTGATCGGCCAGCGCCTTGGCGGCGTCGGCTTCCTTGCCCGGATCGAACCACGTGTTCACCCAGATGATCTTGAGCTTGATGTTCGGGTTGACGGTCTGCGCGCCGAGCATGGTGGCGTTGATCCCGGAGATCACTTCCGGGATCGGGAACGAAGCGATATAGCCGAGCGTGCCGGTCTTCGACATCTTGCCGGCGATCACGCCCTGGATATAGCGGCCTTCATAGAAGCGGCCGGAATAGGTGCCGAGGTTCGCGGCGCGCTTGTAGCCGGTGCCGTGCTCGAACATGATTTTCGGGAACTGCTTGGCGACCTTCAGCGTCGGGTCCATGTAGCCGAATGACGTGGTGAAGATAAGCCGGTGGCCAGTGCGCGCGAGCTGGACGATCGAACGCTCGGAGTCCGGGCCTTCGTTGACGTTCTCGAGATAGGTGGTCTCGACCTTGTCGCCGAGCTCCTTCACCAACATCTGGCGGCCGAGTTCGTGCATGTAGGTCCAGCCAAGATCGCCGACCGGGCCGAGATAGATGAAGCCGACTTTCAGTTTTTCGGCAGCGGTGGCGTTGAAGGCGGTTGCGGCCAGCGTCAGTGCCGCGGCTGCGGCGGTCATCAAAAGTCTTTTCATGTGCAAGCTCCGGTTAGAGTAACGTCAGAAAAAAGTCAGCGGTCGGGAACGAACACGGTGCCCAGCGAGGCCGGCGCCACCGATCCGTGGCCGCCGTGCGCGCGGGAGATGATCACAAGCACGATCACGGTCGCGAGATAAGGCAGCGCCGTCATCAACTGCGATGGAATGCCGAGACCGAAGGCCTGCGCATGCAGCTGCAGGATCGACACCGCGCCGAACAGATAAGCGCCGGCCACCAAACGGCCCGGCAGCCATGACGAGAACACGACCAGCGCCAGTGCGATCCAGCCGCGGCCGGCGGTCATGCCCGTAATGAAGAATGGCGTGTAGGCTAGCGGCAGGAATGCGCCGGCGAGGCCCGCACAGCCGCCACCGAACAGCACGGCGAGCAGGCGGATCTTCAGCACCGGATAGCCGAGCGCATGCGCCGAGGTATGGTTGTCGCCGACGGCGCGCAGGATCAGGCCGCCGCGCGTCCGGTAGAGAAACCACCAGATGCCGGCGACCAGCCCGATAGAGACATAGACGAAGCCATCCTGTCCGAACAGGATGCGGCCAATGAGCGGAATCCCGGTTAGCGCCGGAATGGTGAGCTGCGGCGCCGGCATGATCTTCTCGCCGACGAGGCCGGCGCCGATCAGGCCCGACAGGCCGACGCCGAGAATGGTGAGCGCGAGGCCCGCCGCCACCTGGTTGACGGCGAGGCCGAGCGTCAGCACCGCGAAGATGAGCGACAGCGCCATGCCGGCGGCGATGCCGAACAGCGCGCCGACGAAAGTCGAGCCGGTGAGCCAGGCGCCGGCAAAGCCGCAGGCCGCGCCCATGATCATCATGCCTTCGACGCCGAGATTGAGCACGCCGGAGCGCTCGACCACCAGCTCGCCGGCCGCCGCGAGCAAGAGCGGCGTCGAGGCGGCGATGATCGAGATGATGATGGCTTCGACGAGACCCATGGTGCGCTCACGCGGCTTTCGGTTTCGTCGCCACGAGGCGGATGCGGTAGAGGATCAGGCTGTCGCAGGCGAGCACGTAGAACAGCAGGATGCCTTGAAACACTTTGGTGAGATCGAGCGGTACCTTCATCGAGATCTGCGCGCCTTCGCCGCCGATGAAGGTGAGTGCGAGGAACAGCCCGGCCACCAGAATGCCGACCGGATTGAGCCGGCCGAGGAAGGCGACGATGATCGCGGTGAAGCCGTAACCCGGCGAGATGCCGGGCTGCAGCACGCCGACTGGACCTGCGACTTCGATGATGCCGGCAAGGCCCGCCAGCGCGCCGGATACGGCGAAGGTGAAGATCACGAGCTTCTCGGATGAGAAGCCGGCAAAGCGCGCCGCGCGGGGCGCCGCGCCGACGACGCGAATTTCAAAGCCCTTGATGCTGCGCCCGAGCTTGATGGCGGCGCCAAGCACGACCAGTACCGTGAGGATGACGCCGGCATGCAGGCGTCCGGAGTCCATGAGCGTCGGCACGGTCCGACCGGATCGAACGAGGCCGTGGTCGGGAAGTTCATGCCCTTGGGATCGCGCCACGGTCCGCGCACCAGATAATCGAGGATGAGATCGGCGACATAGACCAGCATCAGCGAGGTGAGAATTTCATTGGCGCCGAAGCGCACCTTGCAGAGTGCCGGGATCATCGCCCACAGCGCGCCGCCGAGCGCGCCCATTAGCAGCATCGCTGGCAGCACCCAGTGCCCTGCGTCGGTGCCATTGGTGACGACGGCAAGCCAGCTGCCCGTGACGGCGCCGATCAGGAACTGGCCTTCGCCGCCGATATTCCAGACATTGGCGAGATAGCAGAGCGACAGACCGATCGCGATCATGATCAGCGGCGAAGCCTTCACCGCGATTTCCATCAGCGTGTAGGAATCGGTCAGCGGCTCAATGAAATAGACATAGAGCGCGGTGACGGGGTTCTTGCCGAGGATCAGGAAGAAGACCGACATCGTTATCAAAGTCAGCACGACGGCGAGCAGCGGCGAGGCAAGCGCGATAAAGGTCGATCGCTCGGCGCGCTTCTCAAGCACCAGCTGCATGAGAAACCTCCTCAACAGTCGCGGTCTCGGGCGAGGCGCCGCCCATCAGCAGGCCGAGCTTCTCGCGCGTCGCCTTCGCAGCGGCGATCGGCTCGGACAGAGTGCCTTGGAACATCACCGCGATGCGGTCCGATATTTCGGTAAGCTCGTCGAGGTCCTGGCTAATCACCAGCACGGCGCTGCCGCGGCTCGACAGGTCGATGAGCGCCTGGCGGATCACGGCCGCAGCGCCGGCATCGACACCCCAGGTCGGCTGGCTCACGACCAGCACGCCGGGCTCACGCAGGATTTCGCGGCCGACGATGAATTTCTGCAGATTGCCGCCGGACAGACTCGCCGCTTCCGGATCGCGCTTGGCCTTGCGCACATCGAAGGTCTTGGTCGTGGTGTCGACAGCTTTCAGCGTCGCCGGCCGGTCGATGAATCCGTGACTGACCATGTGGCTGGCGGCGTGTCCGGTGAGCAGCGCGTTTTCCGACAGCTTCATGCGCGGCGCGGTGCCGTGGCCGAGACGCTCCTCCGGCACGAAGGCGGCCCCTAGCTTGCGGCGCTGCGTCACCGACAGATTGCCGGCGGCGTGGCCGTCGATGACGACATTGTCCTCGTGCGGAGACAGGCGCTCGCCCGACAGCGCGGAAAACAGTTCGTCCTGACCGTTGCCGGCGACGCCGGCAATGCCGAGGATTTCGCCGCCGAACACTTCGAGCGAGATGTTGCGCAGGCGCGTGCCGTGCGGATCGTCCGGCTCCATCGACAGGTCGCGGATCAGGAGGCGCGGCACGGTGGTGGCGCGCGCCGCGGTCGCGCGGACTTCGCCGATCTCGGCGCCGACCATCATGCGCGCCATCGACGCGGCGGTTTCGCTGCGCGGGTTGCAGGTCGCGACCTTCTTGCCGCCGCGCAGGATGGTGGCGGTGTCGCACAGCCGCTTCACCTCATCGAGCTTGTGCGAGATGTAGAGCAGCGCACGGCCTTCGCCCTTGAGGCGTTCGAGCACGGTGAAAAGCTGGTCTGCCTCCTGCGGCGTCAGAACCGCGGTCGGCTCGTCAAGGATCAAGAGTTTCGGATTCTGCATCAGCGCCCGCACGATCTCGATGCGCTGGCGCTCGCCGACCGAGAGGCGCCACACTTCACGTTTGGGATCGAGCGGCAAGCCGTAGTCGCGCGACACCTGTGCCAGCCGCGCCGACATGGTGCCAAAGGTCTCCGAACCGTCGAGGCCGAGGGCGACGTTTTCGGCGACGGTCAGGTTGTCGAACAGCGAGAAATGCTGAAACACCATGGCGATGCCGCGGGCGCGGGCATCCGACGGGCCGGTCAGTTCGATCTTCTCGCCCAGCCAGCGCAGTTCGCCCGCGCTCGGCTGGATCAGGCCGTACATGATCTTCACAAGGGTCGACTTGCCAGCGCCGTTCTCGCCCAGCAGCGCGTGAATTTCGCCGGGATAGAGGTCGATGGAGACGTCGTCATTGGCCAGAAAGCTGCCGTATCGCTTGGTGATGCCGATGGCCTGGAGCAGCGGCGCGCGCGCGGAAGAACTGACCGGCCCCTGATCCGACATATGGAAGATTGTCCCGTGACTCAGACTGGCAACGCCCCCGATTTCACCAGCGGCGTCAAAAGCAACAAGCCAATATTGTGCCAATTCAGGCGGCAGTTGAAGGTACGAATCGTCGTCGAGCCCTGCCTATCCACGCGGCAATTTCGCTGCCAGGGCCTGCGGTTTAGGCAGCAGATTAGCTGCCGCGATAGGTTCCGTATGCCCAGGGTGAGGCCGAGATCGGCACATGATAATGCCCCTCCGGCTCGGCAACGCCGAAGCGGATCGGCACCACGTCGAGGAACGGCGGGTCGGCGAGCGGCACGCCGCGATTCTGAAAGTAGGCACCGATTGCAAAGCGCAGCTCGTAGGTGCCGCGCGGCACTGGCCGACCACCGATGAGCGGGGCATCGGTGCGGCCGTCCTTGTTGGTGGTCGTCTTCACGATCAGGCGCTCGGCGCCATCGCGCGACAATTCCCACAATTCAACCGTCACACCTTCCGCCGGCCGGCCGCTGTGGGTGTCGAGCACGTGGGTGGACAGGCGCCCGGCGATCGGCAGCTTGTCCGCGGCGCTGACGCGCTGGTCGAGGCGCAAGGCGCCGATGCGGAAGATTTCGTCGAGCGCGGTGTCGGTCTCGGCGGCTTTGGTCTGAGCGAGCCGGCTATCGAACTCATCGAAAATCGAGTCCTTGGTATGCCGGCGCACGCAGACGATGAAGGGGATGCCGAACCTGGCCTTGTAGGCGTCGTTGAATTCATGGAAGCGCGCGTAGTCAGCTTCGCTCAGGCGGTCGAGCCCGGCGCTGGTCTGCTCGCGCGTCGAATCCGGCGTCAGCGTGCCGGCGCGGGCCGCCTTGCCGGCGAGATCGGGATGCGCGGTGATCAGCTTCATGCGCGCGTCAGCCGGCGCCGCTTTCACTACCGCGACCATCGCCTCATGCAGCGCGTTCAGGTTCGGATAAGGCCGCTGCTTCGCCGCCGCTTCCGCGACCCACGACGAATGCTCATAAATGTTAGCTAGCGCCGCGGTGAATTCGGCGGCCGGCAAGGTGTTGAGTTGGTCGAGTGTGAATTGGGTCATCTCATGGGCCGCCGTTGCCGCGAACTCAGACTGCTCCCTCTCCCCTTTGGGGAGAGGGTTGGGGTGAGGGGGGCAAGTGAGGGCGATAGTTTGTAACCCCTCACCCGACCCCCGTCGGCGGGCGGCCGCGCCC
>JAEZEY010000494.1 GCA_023432845.1 Pseudomonadota bacterium | reverse complement strand
AAGGCGATCAGCGCGGTCTCGGCCTTCAAGCCGGGAACCGCGACCAGCGAGGTGTTCGGCAGGCGCGGCTCGCCGGCGCCGAAAATCACCGCAGCGGGGAACTCCGCCTGGAGTCGCGCCTCGAATTTGTCGCGCAAGGCGGCCATGCGTGAGGCGGCCGGTTCACAGTTACGCGCCGCGACTTCCGCCGCCGCGCCGAAACCGGCGATGGCCGCGACATTCTCGGTGCCAGCGCGGAAGCCGCGCTCCTGGCCGCCACCCTTGATCAGGGGCGTCGCCGGCTGTGGGCCGTTCAACACCAAAGCACCAGCGCCCTGCGGTCCGCAGAGCTTGTGCGATGAGATCGTCAGCATGTCGGCGCCGAGCGCCACGATATCGCAATCGATCCGTCCCGCCGTCTGCGCCGCATCGACATGAAGCACTCCACCGGCGTCGTGAACGACGGCAGCAATCTCGGCGATTGGCTGGATCACGCCGGTCTCGTTATTGGCATGCATGATCGACACCAGCGGCCGTGTGGCGCCTTTCAGCGCCGCGCGCAAGGCATCGAGATCGACGATGCCTTCGGCGGTCACCGGCAGCCGCTCGACCTTTTCGGCCGGAAACCGGCCGCCGCTGAGCACCGAGGCATGCTCAAGGGCCGATACAAACAGCCGGCCGCAGGTGAAGGGCTTGCCGAGAACCACCAGATCCGGCGTCAGCGCCAGCATGTTGGCCTCGGTGGCGCCGCTCGTGAAAATGACGGACTTGGCCTCGGCGCCGACCAGCGCCGCCACCTGACTGCGGGCCTTCTCGATCAAGGCGCGGGCGGCGCGCCCTTCGGAATGCACCGACGACGCCGCGCCGGTCACGCCGAGCGCAGCCATCAACGCCGCGCGGGCTTCGTCCCGCAGCGGCGCGGTCGCATTCCAGTCGAAATAGGCCCGTGCGCTCATGGAAACCGGCAGTATCTCGTTACGGTCTCGGGGCGGCAGGAGCGCTAGGTCTCGCAAAAAGCTTGCTTTTTGCCCCCGCGCCTGTGTTAGAAGCCCGCACCTGACAAGGCACTTATAGCCATTGTTGCGGCGCTGACCAGCGGAATCCATATTATTAGAACAGTTCTAAAGAAGGACTGTTCGGTCGCGAGCAACTCAGAAAATCTTTATGCCGCACGGCGTTATGCCGCGGCTTTGAATTAGAGGTTGACCATCATGCCCGAGGTCATTTTCACCGGCCCGGCCGGCAGAATTGAAGGCCGTTACCACCCGGCGCGGCAGAAGAACGCCCCGATCGCCATCATCCTGCATCCGCACCCCCAGTTCGGCGGCACGATGAACCACCAGATCATCTACCAGCTCTATTATGCCTTCGTGCACCGGGGTTTTTCGGCCCTGCGTTTCAACTTCCGCGGCGTCGGCCGTTCGCAGGGTTCCTTCGACCACGGTACCGGCGAACTGTCGGATGCGGCCGCCGCGCTCGACTGGGCACAGACCATCAACCCGGAAGCCAAGTCGTGCTGGATCGCCGGCTTCTCGTTCGGCGCCTGGATCGGCATGCAGCTTCTGATGCGCCGCCCGGAGATCGAAGGCTTCATCTCGATCTGCCCGCCGGCCAATCTCTATGACTTCTCGTTCCTGGCGCCCTGCCCGTCCTCGGGCCTGATCATCCACGGCGACAAGGACGCGGTGGTGCCGGCCAAGGACGTCAACACCTTGGTCGAGAAGCTCAAGACCCAGAAGGGCATCGTCATCGAACAGAAGATCGTGCCCGGCGCCAACCACTTCTTCGACGGCAAGGTCGACACCCTACTCGGCTCGATCGAGCAATATCTCGACAAGCGCCTCAAGGCGCCCGAGCGCAAGCCGGCCGCTTAGTCACTTGTATAATGGCCGGGCATAGCCCGTCGAAGATGGGGCGTGAACGCCCTATGTCCGGCCATCGACGCCTCCCTTATTGAAGCGGTGTAAAGACGTGGATGCCCCCGACAAGCGCGGGCATGACGGCAAACTACGGCCGCACCACCACCCCACCCGTCATCGCCTCCGCCACGCCGGTGGTGTGCGGGAAGGTGATGGGCAGACCACCCAGCGTGCGCATCGCGAGATAGGCGAAGGCTTGCGCTTCAATTGATTGAGACGACCAGCCGGCGGCATCGGCCGTCTCGACGGATGCCGGTGCCAGCCGCACCGCCAGCATCTTCATCAAGGTCGGGTTGCGGGCGCCGCCGCCGGCAACGATCCATGCTTTCGGCGCGGCCGGCAGATGCGGCACGACGCGCGCGACCGAGGCCGCGGTCAGCGCCGACAAGGTCGCCGCACCGTCGGCGACCGACAAGTTGGGCAGTCCGATATTGGCGAGCGCGAAGTCGTTGCGGTCGAGCGACTTCGGGCACGGCAAATCGAAGAACGGATGGGCGAGCACGCGGGCGATGAAAGCCTCATCGACCTTGCCGCGCGCGGCCTGATCGCCGTCGCGGTCGAGCGGCGCGCCGGTCTTCAGCCGCATAAAGTCATCGATGAGCGCATTGCCCGGGCCGGTGTCGCAGGCCACCGGATCGCCACCATCGACCCAGGTGACATTGGCGACGCCGCCGATATTGAGCACCGCAATCGGATGCGGCCGGTCGATGCTGCGCGCCAGCGCCTGGTGAAAAATCGGTACCAGCGGGGCGCCCTGCCCGCCGGCCGCGACGTCGGCGGCGCGAAAATCGTAAGCCACCGTCAGGCCGAGCCGCTTCGCCAGCGCGGCGCCGTCGCCGATCTGCACGGTGAGCCGGTCGCCCGGCCGGTGCAGCACGGTCTGGCCGTGAAAGCCGACGATCGTGATTTTGTCGCGGGCGATGCCGTTGGCCTCGAGCAAGGCCTCCACCGCCTCGGCATGGGCGCGGGTGATAAAGGCTTCGGCCTCGGCCAATATGCCGGGCCGCGACGTCCGGTCGGTCAGGACCTTGGCGTCCGAGAGCGCCTGGCGGAGCAAGGCTCTCTCATCTTCAGAATAGTGCCGGTAGCCGGTCGGCCCGAAGCCGAGAATGCACTCGCCGTCCGTCTCGAGGGCGGCGACATCGACGCCATCCAGCGACGTGCCGCTCATCAGGCCGATTGCAAGGCCCCCGACCTGCCCGCTCCTGCCCCCTGCCACTCTAATGCCCCTGAGTTGAATCCGACGCCGGACCTGTTACACCACGCCCGGCATAGCGCAAACAGGCCCCCGATGAGCACCTATAAGTCTGATTTTCTTAACGTTCTCAGCGAACGTGGATTCATCCACCAGGTCTCGGAACCCGACGTCCTGGACGCCAAGGCGGTCGCCGGTCAGATCACGGCCTATATCGGCTATGATTGCACCGCTCCCTCGCTGCACATCGGCCATTTGCTGCCGACCATGATGCTCTACTGGCTGCAGCAGACCGGCCACCGGCCGATCGCGCTGATGGGCGGCGGCACGACGCGCGTGGGCGATCCGTCAGGCAAGGACGAGAGCCGCAAGGTGCTGACCGAGGAGGTCATCAACGAGAACCTCGCCTCGATCCGCAAGACGTTCTCCAAGTTTCTCAAGTTCGAGAGCGATGGCGGCAACGCCATCATGGCCAACAACGCCGACTGGCTGAACACGCTCAACTACATCGATTTCCTGCGCGACGTCGGCCGCCACTTCTCGGTGAACCGCATGCTGTCATTCGACAGCTTCAAGCTGCGACTCGAGCGCCAGCACGAATTGTCGTTCCTTGAATTCAACTACATGATCCTCCAGGCCTACGATTTCGCCGAACTGAACAAGCGCTACGGCTGCACCCTGCAGATG
>JAEZEY010000470.1 GCA_023432845.1 Pseudomonadota bacterium | reverse complement strand
TTACTCCGCCGCGTCGGCTTTTGCGCCGGCTATCCATTGCGCCAGATCGGCCAGCGCCCGGGCACTCAAAGCGCCCTTGCGCGCGACGTTCTTGGCCGAGCCGCGGCCGTATTTGCGGCCGTCCTTGTCGTAAGCGACCGGTTCGGCGATCGGCGGGAACAGGCCGAAATTGATATTCATCGGCTGGAAGGACGAGGCGCCGCCGTCGATGGTCTCGATATGGCCGCCGGTGATGTGCGCCAGCAGGGCGCCATGCGCCGTGGTTGGCGGCGGGGGCGTCAGTGTCTCGCCGCGGCGCTCGGCAGCGGCAAAGCGCGCCGCCATCAGCCCGACCGCGGCGCTCTCGACATAGCCTTCGCAGCCGGTGATCTGTCCGGCGAAGCGCCAGGCCGGATTGGCTTTGAGCCGCAGAGTCTCATCAAGCAGCTTCGGTGAATTGAGGAAAGTGTTGCGATGTAGCCCGCCGAGCCGAGCGAACTCGGCATTCTCGAGGCCGGGAATGGTGCGGAAGATGCGCACCTGCTCGCCGTGCTTCAGCTTGGTCTGGAAGCCAACCATGTTGAACAAGGTGCCGAGCTTGTTGTCCTGGCGGAGCTGCACCACGGCATAGGGCTTCTTGTCGGGCTCGCGCGGATTGGTGAGGCCGAACGGCTTCATCGGCCCGTGGCGCAGGGTCTCGCGGCCGCGCTCAGCCATGACTTCGATCGGCAGGCAGCCGTTGAAATAGGGCGTGTTCGCTTCCCATTCCTTGAACGAGGTCTTGTCGCCCGCGATCAGCGCATCGATGAAGGCGTCGTATTGCTCGCGCGACAGCGGGCAGTTGATGTAATCGGCGCCCGAGCCGCCGGGACCCGCCTTGTCATAGCGCGACTGGAACCAGGCCTTGTCCATGTCGATCGAGTCGCGGTGCACGATCGGCGCGATGGCGTCGAAGAAAGCGAGCTGCGTCTCGCCGGTTTTCTGCGCCACGGCGGCGGCAAGATCGGGCGAGGTGAGCGGGCCGGTGGCGATAATGACTTTGTCCCAGTCGGCGGGCGGCACCGCGACTTCGCCACGCTCGAGCGTGATCAGCGGCTCGGCCTTGAGCGCCTCGGAGACGGCGTTCGAGAAGCCGTCGCGGTCGCCCGCGAGCGCGCCGCCGGCAGGCACCTGATTGGCGTCCGCCGCGCGCATGACCAGCGAACCAAGGCGGCGCATTTCCTCGTGCAGCAGGCCGACGGCGTTGGCGGCAGCGTCGTCGGAGCGGAAGGAGTTGGAACAGACGAGTTCCGCATAGCCGTCGGTTTTATGCGCCGCCGTCTCGCGCAAGGGGCGCATTTCGTGCAGGATCACCGGGAGGCCGGCCTGGGCGAGTTGCCAGGCGGCTTCGGAACCGGCCAGCCCGCCGCCGATGATGTGGATGGGTGCGAATTTTGCCGTGGTCATGAGGTGATCATTAGGCGGTGCCGGCCGGACCGGCAATGGTGAGAGTTGAGCGATGCGATTGGGTCGAAATGTCCTGCTGGCCGTGCTGATGGCCCCCGTTCTGGCTGCGCCGGCCCTGGCCGATCGCGCCGCCGTCGAGCGGGCGGCCTATGGCGGCCTGTCGCTATCGGCGCCGAACGCCTCATTCATGACCGTGTGTCATGGTTTCGGCTGCCAGTACCGGGTGGAACTCGGCCTCACCCCCGCCGATCATGCGACCTTGCGGCGGCTGATGGCCGCAGGCAAAGGTTCGGCCGCCAATGAGCGCAAGGCGGTGGCCGCCGTCGGCGCCTGGTTTGACAAGCGCGTCGCGCCATTAGCCGGGACCAAGGGCCACGTCGCCCGCGCCAATCGCGACTACATGTTCGACAAAGGGCAGTTCGACTGCATCGACACCAGCCGCAACATCACCAGCCTGCTGCTCGTGCTCGATGAGCTCGGTCTGCTCAAATACCACCGCGTCGCCGAACCGGAGGCGCGCGGCCACATCATCGATTTCACTGCGCCACACGCGACCGCGGTGCTGGTGGAGAGAGATAGCGGCATTAAGTGGTCGGTGGACGCCTGGACTCGCGCCTACGGACAGGCGCCTGAAGTCATGCCGCTGGAGCGCTGGAAACGGCTCGATTGAGAGGCAGTCCCTTGAATCAAAACGCCCGCAGCTCTGCGGGCGTTTGGGACCGTCGACGCGATGAGGCGTCCTAGCGGGTCTGAGCGGCGCTCCAGGCAGCGCGCTCGATTTCCGAGCGGTTCAGGCCGATATCGGCCAGCTCGCGGTCGTCCAGACGGGACAGTTCGCGAACGCTACGGTTGTAACGCTTCCATTCCTGGATAAAGCGGACAAGGGCGGCAAACATGGGATTTCTCTCTCGAGTAGCTGTTTGAATTTCTCGACCGGAGGATTGCGTCTCCGATCTGTCTGCGCAGAACATACTCATGCCTGCACATATGAAAAGCATTTATGGTGCGGTGCAGCTAAGCGAAAAATGCATATCTCAAGTGTCTGGACTACAAAGAAAAACTTCGATCCCACCATCTTGTTCGCGGTTTGGGCAACGGGTTTGTCTGTTTGATTATTGTGCATGTGCGAAGTGGCATGCCGAAAGCCGGTGAATCTGACCTAGAGACTGCCGTTTCGTATAGTACTTGCATGAGCTGCGGACAGTTGGGCTCTTTTCGGCCTTTTGTCACAGAATCGACCTATGCGTTAATCGCATATTAAGCGCGTAGGAGCCGTTTCCGGCCGGCCGGTGACTTGTGTAAGTTACCGCCGCCGGGGATCAGTCAATTGTCAGCTCCATCGAAGCCAGAGCGCGATACCGATCGCCGCCTTGTCGTGACCGCTTTCGGCATTGCCCAGATTCTGGGCTGGGGGACGTCGTTCTATTTTCCGGCCGTCTTCGCGCCGCCGATCGTCGCCGACACCGGCTGGTCGCTCGGCCTGGTCGTGTCCGGTACGTCGATCGGCCTGCTGGTCGGGGGTCTGATCTCGCCGAAAGTTGGCGAGATCATTGGCGGCCACGGCGGCCGTCCGGTCCTCTGCACCAGTTCGCTGCTCTTTGCGGCCGGCCTCGCCGCCGTCGGCTTTGCGCCGAATATCGCCGTCTTCCTTCTGGCATGGGTGGTGATCGGCTTCGGCATGGGCACCGGCCTTTACGACGCGGCGTTCGCCGCGCTTGGCCAGCGCTACGGCCGCGACGCAAGGGGACCGATCACGACGCTGACGCTGTTCGGCGGCTTCGCCAGCACCATCTGCTGGCCGCTGAGCGCCTACATGATCGAACACACCGGCTGGCGTACGGCCTGCCTGATCTACGCTGCGCTGCATCTGCTCCTGGCTTTGCCGCTGCTATTCGCGGTCACCGGCCAGCGCAAGGCCGCCGCCGGGACAGCGACGCCGCTGGCAGATACGGTGAACGCGTCGCCGCCGCTTCAGAACGAGCGCCGCGTCTTCATTCTGGTGGCCGCGATACTGTCGATTGCCGCCGGCGTCGGCTCGGTCGTGATTGTCCACTTCCTGATTTTTCTTCAATCGCGCGGCGTCGCGGAAGCCGCCGCCGTGGCGCTCGGCACCTTGTTCGGGCCGGCGCAGGTCGGCGCCCGCGTCGTCGAGCGATTGTTCGGATCGCGCTATCACCCGATCTGGACCATGGTCGGCTGCTGCGTGCTGATGGCGCTGGGGCTCACCTTGATCCTCGGTTATTTCCCCTGGCTGGTTCTAGCTATCCTGCTGTATGGCGCAGGCTACGGCATTTCCTGGATCGGGCGCGGGACCCTGCCGCTGGCGCTGTTTGGGCCGGTGCGGTTTCCAACCCTGATGGGCCGGATTGCCTTTCCGAGCCTGATCGTTCAGGCCTTGGCGCCGTCGGCCGGCGCGCTGATGATCGAGCGTTTCGGTGTCGATGCGACCATCGGCGTATTGACCGCGCTGGCTTTGATCAATGTGGTGCTGATCGCTCTATTGTGGGCGATGTGCCGGGCTCAACTGCGAACGGAATCGTGACGATGCTGGTGTTGCAAACGCTTTACTTCGAGGATCTGACGGTCGGCCAGATCGAGACGCTGTCGAAGACGGTGAGCGCTTCCGACGTGGTCGGTTTCGCGGAAATTTCCGGCGACCGCAATCCGATCCATCTGTCCGAGCACTTCGCGGCGCAGACGCCGTTCGGCACGCGCATTGCCCATGGCCTTTATACGGCGAGCCTGATCTCGGCTGTGCTAGGCACCCGGCTTCCGGGTCCCGGCGCCATCTATATTTCGCAGACCCTCAATTTCCGCGCGCCGGTGAAGATCGGCGACACGGTCGAAGTCACCGTCTCGGTCGCCGAGCTGATGCCGGAAAAGACGCGGGCGCGGCTGTCGTGCACCTGCCGCGTCGATGACGAGGTCGTGCTCGACGGCGAGGCCTGGGTGAAGGTGCCGTCGAAAGAGCAGGGCGGGCGCCCGCTGCCGCGCGTGTAGTCTTCCGGCGATTCACTCAGTTGACGTTCTGCGGTGCGAAGAAACAGCGCGCCGTACCGTCCGGCCGCCTGCAGCGCCAGTAGGCGCCGTCCAGCGACGGCAGCGCCTGACTGTAGGGCACGATTTCGTCGAGCTGTTCGCTACGGGTCGGGCCGTCGGCTTGGTTGCCGGTCACGCCCATGCCGTAAGTGACGGGCCCTCGCAGGGAGTAACCACCCCTGACGGCCTTCACGGCATCGGGCGAGACGACGCCGCAATCCTCGGCGCCGCAGCACCACTCGCCAGCCGGGTTCTTGTAATTGTTGCGGCTGATCCAGAGCTCATGGGCTAGGACCGAAGAAACAAGCACAGAGGATGCAGCGCACGCGAGCAGTGTCGGCACAAACAAAGGGAGCACGCGTCGGAACGGATGTCTCGACATTATGGCCTCCTGCAAGCTCCGGCCCGGCGTTCTCTTTAAGTCTGTGCCTTCCTGGTCGTCGTATTCGCGGCGGGCTTTGCTGTCGTCATGGCCTACGAGGCCGCCGGCGAATCCTGGGATGGCAATGCTATCAGTCCGCCTGACCATGGCCAGATCAAGGCTGTGAATGTAGAGTCAGACGGCTTACAGCGCCCCGTCCGGCCGCCGCGTCTCACGTGCCGTTCACGCAGGCTTTAGGCTGGAGTGAAGAAGTGCTGTGGTATCGGGCCCGCATCACAAACTGCGCGGCTGCCCCCTTGCGGTAACGGCGAGGCTTCTGGATGGCGTCATATGAGCTTTGGCGAGACCGGCGCGGTCGCCTTTCGGCGCTGCGCATCATTGCTCTGGCCTTGCTGCTGTTTCCGGTGGCCAAGGCGCTCGTTGATGTGGGGGCAATCGTCGGCGGCGCCCGGCCGCTCAATGACGTCATTCATCGCACCGGCTTCTGGGCCCTTGTTTTTCTCGGCGTGACGCTGGCAATTACGCCGCTGCGCCATATCGCCCGCTATGGCAATTTGATCGATGTGCGCCGCATGATCGGCGTCGGCACTTTTTGCTACGCGCTGGCGCATATCCTGCTCTATGTCGCCGATCAGAGCTACGATCTCGTCAAGGTGTTCCAGGAGATCACGCGCCGCGTCTATCTGATCATCGGCATGGTTGCGTTCATCGCCCTTGCCGCGCTGGCGATCACCTCGACCGACCGTATGGTCAAGCGCATGGGCGGGCGGAACTGGCGCCGGCTGCACCAGGCGATCTATGTCGTCGCGCTGCTCGTGCTGATTCATTATTTCCAGCAGACCAAGGCCGACCTCACCGTGCCGGTCTTTGTCACCGGACTCTTCGGCTGGCTGATCGCCTATCGCATTCTGGCCTGGTGGCAGGATAAGTCCGAACTCTCGACACTGAGCCTGCTCACGCTGAGCACCATCGTCGCCGCGTTTGCTTTTGTCGGCGAGGCCATCGGTATTGCCATTGAATTTGGCGTGTCGCCGATGCGGGTGCTGGCAACGGCCTTCGATTTCGACGCCGGCATCCGTCCAGGCTGGCAGGTGCTGGCGGCCGGCCTTGCCGTCGTCGCGCTTGATTTCGTGCGGGCGCGGTGGAATAGCCGGTCGGCACGGCCGCGACCAGTGGCGGCCGAATAGGGAAGAGACGAGGGGGAGCATGGCTTTTTGTGTTGTCGCGCATGGGGCGTGGAGTTCGGCCTGGGCGTGGAAGAAGATGTATCCGCTGCTAGAGCCGCGCGGCATTCATCTGGTCATTCCGACGCTCACCGGCCTCGGTCAGCGCAGCCAACTCGCTCATCCGGGCATCGATCTCGAATCGCACATCGCCGATGTGCTGGCCTGCCTGTTCTATAACGATCTGCGCGATGTTTGCCTCATCGGTCATTCCTATGGCGGCATGGTCGCGACCGGCGTGGCCGACCGTGCCCGTGATCGCATTGGCAAGCTGATCTATGTCGATGCCTTCGTGCCGCGCGACGGCGAAAGCGCCTTCGACGTCATGCCGGAATCGACGCGCAAGCAGCGCCAGTCGGCGGCGGCCGACGGTCCTGACAGCTGGCGCATTCCGCCGGGGCCGATGCCGGCCGACACGTCGGCGGAGGATCAGGCCTGGTGCGCGCCGCGGCGCGTGCCGCAGCTGCTCAAGACCTTCGGGCAGAAACTCAAGTTCGAGAATGGCGATCTGACCTTGCCGCGTCATTACATCTACTGCACGCGGCACACGCCGGAAGATCGCTTCCGGCCGTTCTATGAACGGGCGAAGTCCGAGGCGGGCTGGCAGCCCTATGAAATCGACGCCAGCCACAATCCGCACATCACCGCGCCGCAGGCCTTCGCCGATATGCTGGCGCGCATTGTGGCGTGAGTGGCCGCCACGCTTTGCGCTGAATCAACGCCTCGGCATCGCGCGCGGTTAGCCTGCCCGCGCAACCCGAGGAGCAGGCCATGGCGAAGATCGCGATCATTGTCGGTACGCCGCTCAAGGACAGCTACTGCGAGGCGCTGGGCCGCGCCTATCAAAGCGGCGCCGAGAGCGGCGGGCATCAGGCCACGCTGTTCGTGCTCGGCCAAATGCAATTCGACGCCGTGCTGCGCCAAGGCTATCGCCGCGAACAGCCGCTGGAGCCTGATCTCCTCGCGGCGCGCGAGGCCTTCAAGGCCGCCGACCATCTGGTGTTCGTGTTTCCGCTGTGGTGCGGCGACATGCCGGCGATCATGAAGGGCTTTCTCGAGCGCATCCTGCAGCCCGATCTGCTCGCCTTCCAGAAGAGTGGCGGCGGCGCGGACTGGAAAATCTATTCCGGCAAGTCGGCGCGCATCATCATGACCATGGGCATGCCGGGCTGGTTCTATCGCTGGTACTACGGCGCCCATGCGCTCAAACTGATGAAGCGTAACATCCTTGGCTTCGTTGGCATCAAGCCGGTGCGCTCCACCCTCTTCGGCATGATCGAGGCTGCTGGCGATGACAAGCGCCGCGTCTGGCTGCGCGAAGTCGAGGCGATGGGCCACGCCGCCGAATAAAGTGTCGCGCTATGCCGGGTCGCGACTCGTCGTGGGCAGCGGATCGTCGCTCTTCCTCGGCCACAGTGGCTTGAGATGACCGGCCGCCTTGACGAAGGGGTCAACCAGCTCGCCCTTGACCGTGTGCGCATCCGGATCGTGCGGAAAGCCGAAGGTGATGGCCTCGCGTTTCTTGCCGGGCACGTAGAGCGTGCCGAACATCCAGTCCCACAGCGCCAGGCAGCTGCCGAAGTTCTTGTTGAAGTGCTTCGGATCGGCGGAGTGATGAACCTGATGATGCGCCGGGGATATGAAAATGCGGCCGAGCAATCCCTGAAACGAGATCCACATGTGCGAATGTTGCAGGTGCACGTAAGTGTGGATGAACAGCACCAGGATCATGTTGGTGTCGGTGAACGCATATTGCGGCACTGTCTGACCGAACATGGCGTGGCCCATCCCGTTAGCGATGGCCGCCGAGAAGGCGAGAATGTTGGCGAAGATCCAGGTGTAGAAAGGATGGACTCGGAAGTTTGTCAGCGGCGTCAGCACTGCGGCGCTATGGTGCACTTTGTGAAACTCCCACAGCAGCGGCACCTTGTGGCTGAGCCAGTGATTGAACCAGTAGCCGAGCTCATAGGCGAGGAACAGCATCACCGTGATGACGACGCGCGGCACCCAGGACGGCAGCGTCGTCGGCTCGACCGGGCCCCACATCGCCGTGGCCGCATCGGCGATGCCGTGTGAAATGGATTGATAGGAGAGGACCGCCCAGCCGAAGACCACACCGAAGACGAAGACATTGAAGATCAGATAGCCGATATCCGCTTCGTTCGATTTTGACGCAATGATGTGCTTGGGGAACAGCGCGCGCCACAAGGTGCGCCAGCGCAAGCGGCGTCCGCGCCTGAGGCGCTGCGCCATGAAGAAGACGATAGCGATCACGAGCGCGGCGGACAGCGACGATAACGAGAACGGAGAACCGAGCGTGAACAGCAACTTCTCGCACTGACCGAGGAGAAATTGTACGCCGCTTGCCAGATCCAACGGGCGCCCCCTGCAAAAACTGCCGCAGGTGGCCAATGTCTTACCGAAACGTAAAGATTGCGTTGGGCCGGCGCGAGGCGAAAAGGCAGATCAGGCCACGAGGCCGGCATACTCCGGATGTTTGCCGATATAAGCCTTCACGAAGGGACAAAGCGGCTTCACCCTGAGACCTTTGGCGCGGATCAATTCAAGCATGCCGTGGGCCAGGGCCGTGCCGATGCCGCGGCCGCCGAGTTCCTTCGGCACTTCGGTGTGCAGGATCGTGATGGTTCCGCCGCTGCGCTCGTAGGTCGAAAAAGCGACGCGACCGTCGGCTTCCAGTTCGAAACGATGACGGTCTTTTGCGTCGCGGACCTGATGCTGCATGAATGAAGGTATCCTCGCGAGGGGGCAGGGGCCGCCCTCGCGGCGCCTTCAAATCAAGGTAGTGGGCAGCGGCGCGCGTGTCACCCCGGCGGACTGGGTTTCGGATTCGCGATCGCCGAGCGGCGACGTCGCGTTTTTGCGTAGATCGTTCACGAGGTTGATGTAGTAAGCCATCACGAACTGGCGCACGGCGGAGGAAAAGTTCGTGGTGCCGCGCTTCTGATTGATCTGCGCCAGCAGGGCCGCGGCTGAGGTGCGCTGCTCGGCGGCGATGTCCTTCAATGCGTGCCAGAACATGTCTTCCAGGCTGATGCTGGTCTTGCGGCCCGTGATCAGCACCGAGCGCTTGGTGATCCCCGAATTCATCGTTCGAATCTCCATCCGCTCTCGCAGCGAGAGCGAGCGGAACATGATGCTTATGTTGTTCCGAAACCAGCCGTCAAAAAATGCTGCCGTGAGGGAATTGTGATGCTTCGGGAACTTTTTAGCGGTGGTTTTGCGATGCCGTCGACCTCTTTTACCGCATGGCGGCAGCGCCGGTTATAAATGGCCGCATCTTGGTACTTAGGTAACATTCCGCGAACGAAATCGGTCGCGCGTCAGCGTCAGGCGGAAATTTTTTTGGAGTCGTCGCGCTTGCTGACCACTTTCAATCGCGAAACCTTGCGCGTGGGGTAGACCCCGGCCTCGCCGGTCGGGAGTACAAAAAAATCAACGCCGGCAGCGGACAATGCGTCTTTAATTAAGATCAGGGCCTGTTGCGCACCTTTGTTATATCCATCGTGCGCCTCGAGCCGGCGCAAGGTTCCGGTCGAGAGGCCGGTGCGGTCGGCGAGTTGGCGGACCGACCAGTTCAGAATGCCGCGGGCCGCGCGGATTTGCGCGCCCGTGATGATTCCGGCTGCAGAAGCCGCCGCGATCTGACCGCCATTGATGAGCAGCGACAGCCCGACCCATTCGCGCACGCTGCCGTCGTCGTTGACGATCGGCGAGCAATACTGCCGCCGCCAGTGATAAATGCCGTCGTCGCCGCGGATGCGCAGGTCGAGCGTGAAGCTCTTCTTGCGTTCGGTGGCGTCGCCCCAGGCCGAGCGGGCGATGCCGACATCGTCGGGATGGACGCGTGCGAGCCAGGCAAAGCCGAGCCAGTTGCTGGCGACCGCGGTGCTCGAGCGCCCACGCAGCAAAAGATCGGTGCGGAACCCGTCGGAGCGGGCGGTCCACAGCCGGCCGTCGATCGCCGCCATGATGGCGCGGACGCGTTCGGAGTCGACCTGCGAGGCGCGCACGCTTTCGACGTGGGTGGTGACGTCCATCAGCACGCCGATGGCGCGGGATTTTCGGCCCGAGACGTCGACCACGACTTCGCCGTGGATCGCCATGGCGCGCACCCGGCCATTGGGGTGGATGACGCGGAACTGGCGCTCGAACGGCAGGCCCTCGGCGAGCACGTGCTGGATCTCGGCCAGCACCGGCAGGTCGTCCGGATGGGTCACTTTCTCGAAGATGCTGAAGGCGACGTCGTCGACCTGGTCCAGCTCGCCATCGGGCGCCCTGAGGCCGAGCAGGCGATAGAGATTGGACGATAATGTCATCCGGCCGGAGCCGAGATCGACCTGCCAGAGGCCGTAGCGGGCAACTTCCTCGGCGAAACGAACGGTCTCTTCGACAGCATTGTCGCCGGCAAATAAGTGCAGCATCGCTCGCCCACCGCCACGAGATGGTAGAACGTTACAGAAATTGCCGGGAACGGCAAACGATATTGTGAAAATTGCTCATGCGCGGAGCGCAGCCATATGAAATTGCGGAAATGCGGCTGAGCAGTGCAAAAATTTGTATTGCAGTGCGAAATATTCCGCCGCGCGCGCCGTCTGTCGTGGCGCCAGGCGCAAGCGGCAAGGAATGCGCTGATGAGATCGCCCGCAATGGAGGCGCGAGCGACTAGATTTCCCGCGCCGGCTCGTGCGCCAGCGGCGACTGCCGCGCGATGAGGGGGCCATGCCAGTCGCGGGGCAGGCCCTTCCCGACCAACCATGCTAGAGGCAGCCCGCCAATAAGGCCCACGGCCATAATGCAGGCGATGACGATCCCCGTGTAGGGCACCAGCGGCGGAAACAAAGTGCCGGCATAGATCGCGGCCGTGAACATCACGATGTTGAAGGTCGTGTAGAACAAGAGCGCGATCTGCACCCGCGATGCGGATGCTTTGGCGGTTTGCTTGGCGGACTTCCTGCCGGACTTCATGGCTCGCTTCCCCGGGGCAGCACCGGGCAATCCCGGCGCGACGCATTGTTTGTTGGGCATATGATGGGAAGAAAGCGCTGCCCGCGCAACTGCGCGCTTGGGTAACAGGATACATTTTCACATCGCCGGCATGCTGCCGCCGGCATCGCGCGCTCACAACCCGGCGTTCCGCCGGGCGATCGCCCGACCGGGCCGGCCGCGGCGTGTCTTGCGGCCATCGAGCTTCAGCGCGGCGACGATATCGGGCGGCAGCAGCGGCAG
>JAEZEY010000430.1 GCA_023432845.1 Pseudomonadota bacterium | reverse complement strand
ACGCAAAGGTCTGTACCCGCCACCGCCAGGGGCGCCTGATATCCCGGGCCTTGAGGTCGCCGGCGAACTCGCCGCGGTCGGCTCGGCGGTCAAGCGCTGGAAGGAAGGCGATCGCGTCATGGCGCTGGTGGTCGGCGGCGGCTACGCCGAATACTGCAAGGCGCATGTCACGCACATCCTGGCGGTGAGCGGTCTGCCGATGGTGGAAGCGGCCGCGGTGCCTGAGACCTTCTTCACCGTCTGGCACAACGTGTTCGAACGTGGCGCCCTGAAGGAGGGCGAGACGCTGCTGGTGCATGGCGGTTCGTCCGGCATCGGCACCACCGCGATTCACTTGGCCAAGCATTTCGGCGCCAAGGTTATCGTCACCGCTGGTTCCGACGACAAGTGCGACGCCTGCCTCAAGCTCGGCGCCGATGTTGCCATCAACTACAAGACCCAGGACTTCGTCGCCGAAGTTAAGAAGGCGACCAACAAGAAGGGTGCCGAAGTCATCCTCGACATGGTCGGCGGCGACTATATCGAGCGGAATTACGAGGCCGCTGCCGTCGAAGGCCGCATAGTGCAGATCGCGTTCCAGGGTTCGCCGAAGGCGACGGTCGACTTCCGCCGGATCATGCTCAAGCGGCTGCACCACACCGGATCGACGCTGCGCTCGCGCTCGGTCGCCGACAAGGGCGCCATCCGCGATGCCATCGAGAGCCACGTCCTGCCGCTTATCGCTGCGGGCAAGGTCAAGCCGGTCATCTACAAGACATTCCCTCTCAACGAGGCGGCGGCGGCGCACGCTCTGATGGAATCCAGTGCCCATGTCGGGAAGATCGTGCTCACGGCGTGAGATCGGGCCTTAGAAAGCGCGGGAAAACGGCAGAAGTGGCCGACTAACCCACGAAAATTCCGTATGTTTTCGCGTTAAGCCTATTCGCTGCCACATTCTGCGGGCATCGGTAAATGCTTGCCGGAGGGGCTGCTGGCCCGCTACTCATCTGTGGGGGCGTCCAGCGGGATTTCGTCTGGTCGAAAAATGGGTTCGGGTAATTGAGAGCTGCTGTGCACGGACTGTTGAGTGCGCTCGTCCTCGCCGCAGCACTGGTGGCGAGTGTTGCCGCGCATGCCGTCGAAGCCGTCAATGTCCGTCTCGACATCCCTGCCATCGACCTCACCGCCGCGACCCAGCGTCAGCGCACCGAGAACGACCGCATCCAGGTTTCCACTGCGCCCGGCCCGGACGGCATCGTCCGCCGCATCGAGGTACGCGCCCGCGAAGGCAGCAACAACTGGGCGGTATTCGCGCTCACCAATAATTCGGACGAGCAGATCGACCGGCTGATCGTCGTGCCGCACTACCGGATGGTCGGCTCGGGCCTGATCTGGCCCGATCTCGGCCTGTCGCGCATCGCCGGCATCACGCCGTCTTCCGGCGACCGGCCGGTCCGGCAGGAGAGCAACGCCGCCGACATTTTCCGCGTCACGCTCGATCCCGGCACCGTCATCACCTTCGTTGCCGAACTGCGCACCAATAGCCTGCCGCAGATCTATCTGTGGGAGCCGGACGCCTACAAGGACAAGGTCAACTCCTTAACGCTCTATCAAGGCATCGTCATCGGCATCGCCGGTCTGCTGGCGCTGTTCCTCACCATTCTGTTCGTGGTGAAGGGCTCGGTGATGTTCCCCGCCGCCGCAGCGCTCGGCTGGGCGGTGCTGATCTATATCGGCATCGATTTCGGCTTCTGGGGCAAGGTGTTCGACATGTCGGCCGGTGCCGAGCGTGTCTGGCGCGCCTCGGGTGAGGCGATCCTGTCGGCGACCTTGCTGGTGTTCCTTTTCGCTTATCTCAATCTGTCGCGCTGGCATGTGCGTTACGCGCACATCACAATTGCCTGGCTGGCGGCGCTCGCCGCGCTAGTCGCGGTTGCGGTGTTCGATCCGGCGGTCGCCTCCGGCATCGCCCGCATTTCGTTGGCGCTCATCGCTGTGTTCGGACTGGCACTGGTGATCTATCTGTCGACACATGGCTTCGATCGCGCCGTGCTGCTGATCCCAACCTGGATCCTCCTGGTCGTGTGGACCTTCGCCGCCGGCCTCGCGGTCACCGACATGGTGCAGAACGATATCGTCGGTCCGGCGTTGCTCGGCGGCCTCGTGCTCATCGTCATGCTCATCGGCTTCACGGTCATGCAGCACGCCTTCGCCGGCGGCATTACCCACGGCATCGTCTCCGACGTCGAGCGCCGCGCGCTGGCGCTGACCGGCGCCGGCGACATGATCTGGGATTGGGACGTCTCCGGCGACAAGGTGTTCACCAGCCCGGAGACCGAACACACGCTCGGCCTCAAGCGCGGCGCGCTCGAAGGTCCGGCGGCCAGCTGGCTGGAGTTTCTGCATTCGCTCGACCGCGACCGTTTCCGAGCTGCGCTCGACAGCGTGCTGGAGCAGCGCCGCGGCCGCCTGACGCAGGATTTCCGGCTGCGCGCCGCCGACGGGCACTATGTGTGGTTCACGCTGAAGGCACGGCCCGTCGTCGGCTCCGACGGCGAAGTCGTGCGCGTCGTCGGCACGCTGACCGACGTCACCGACTTCAAGAATGCTGAGGAGCGGCTGCTGTTCGACGCAGTGCACGACAACCTGACCGGCCTGCCGAACCGCGAGCTTTTCATCGACCGCATGGAAGCGGCCTTCGCCTTCGCCCGCTCGGACAGCAATATCCGCCCGTCGATCATGGTGATCGACCTCGACCGCTTCAAGCAGGTCAACGACTCGGTCGGCATCGCGGTCGGCGACTCCATCCTGCTGACGATCGCGCGCCGGCTCGGACGCGCGCTCAAGCCGCAGGATACTTTGGCCCGCCTGTCCGGCGACCAGTTCGCCATCATTCTGCTGTCGGAGAAGGAGCCGGCGCGCATCGTCTCCTTCGCCGAAACGCTGCGCCGCGCGCTGCGCGCGCCGATCGCCTTCAACGACCGCGAAATATTCCTCACGGCGTCGATCGGCCTGGCGCTGGCCGAAGGCGCGCCGCACCGCACCGAGGAAGTGCTCAAGGACGCCGAGCTGGCGATGTACTACGCCAAGCGCATCGGCGGCGACCGCATCGAAATCTTCAAGCCCGCGATGCGCGCGCGCAAGACCGACCGCCTGACCATGGAATCCGAACTGCGGCGCGCCATCGAGCGCCAGGAAATCAAGGTGCTGTTCCAGCCGATCGTGCGGCTTGAGGATCGCGCCATCGCCGGGTTCGAAGCGCTGTCACGCTGGGATCATCCGAAGATGGGGCGACTGTCGCCGGCCGAGTTCATTTCCATCGCCGAGGAAATCGGGCTCATCGTCGACCTCGGACTGTTCGTGCTCGATCACACGGCCAAACAACTGTCGCGTTGGCAAGCCGAACTGCCGCGCGGCCACGAGCCGGTATTCGCATCCGTCAACGTGTCGTCGCGGCAATTGCTGCGGCACGACCTGATCCAGGACCTGCGCGGCGTTCTGTCGCGCACGCCGCTGACGCGCGGCACGCTCAAGCTCGAGATCACCGAGAGTCTGGTGATGGAGAACCCCGAACACGCCGCGCAGATGCTGACCCGCATCAAGGAGCTCGGGGCAGGGCTGTCGCTCGATGACTTCGGCACCGGGCATTCGTCGCTGGCTTATCTGCAGCGCTTCCCGTTCGACACCATCAAGATCGACCAGTCTTTCGTGCGCACCACATCGCGCGGCACGCGGCCGGTGATCCTGCGCTCGATCATCGCGCTGGCGCACGACCTGGGCATGGAAGTGGTGGCGGAGGGCGCCGAGACGGACAGCGATGCCGTCGAGCTCTACCAAATGGGTTGCGAATATGCGCAGGGCTTCGCCTTCGGCGAGCCGATGACCTCGGACGAAGCGCTGGCGTTGTTGCTGGAGAAACCGGCGCGCCCGCGCGCATTCAAGGTCGCTTCGGAATAACAGATCAGGCGTGGCCGGCTTCGTTCGACAGGAAGCTGAGGTCGATGCCGATCTTGCGCAGCGCCTTGTTGTATTTGGTGCCGGTGTCCTTGCCAAAGATCAATTCGCTGTCGGCGGCGCAATGCAGCCAGCCGTTCTGCTGGATCTCCTGCTCGAGCTGGCCCGGCGCCCAGCCGGCATAGCCGAGCGCAAGGATCGCGCTTTCCGGTCCCTGGCCGTGCGCGATTGCTTTCAGGATGTCGAGGGTCGCGGTGAGGCAGATGCCGTCGTCGATCGGCAGCGTCGAATTCTCAATAAAGAAGTCGGCCGAGTGCAGCACGAAGCCGCGGCCGGTCTCGACCGGACCGCCCTTGAGCACCTTCACATCGCCGGCTTCGACCGGCAACTGGATGCGCTCGTTGGCCGGAATGACCTCGAGCTGCACCAGAAGATCGGGAAACTTGATGCTGGTGGCCGGCTGATTGACGACGATGCCCATCGCGCCTTCGCTTGAATGCGCACACACATAAATGACGGCGCGCGAGAAGCGCTCGTCGGTCATCGACGGCATCGCGATCAGCATCTGGCCGTCGAGATAGCCGCGCCC
>JAEZEY010000352.1 GCA_023432845.1 Pseudomonadota bacterium | reverse complement strand
GTGCCGCTGCACATGACCATCCGCGAGAAGTCAGATGCGGGACTTCCGGTGGTTGCGACGGAGCCGGACGGCGTGCACGCCAATACCTACCGCGACATCGCGGCCAAGGATCTGCAGCAAATCAAAGGCGGCCCCTCGCGCAGCGCGCCGAAGATCGTCATCGAGGCATAAGGTCTCGGCATTAGACGAAAGTCGAACGAGAATCTTCTGCGCCTCATTTTGCGCAATATTACCGCTCATCGAGCAGCTATGCATGCTTGCAATGCAGGCATGACGCTAGTCAGCCCGGAACTTCCGGGTTAGCAGGCCCACCAGTAACCGCGCCTTTACGGCGGTGAAAGCTGCAAGAAAAACATTCGCAACCAAGGAGAGTATGGAATGAAACGCCGACAATTCCTGGGCGCCGCTGGCGTTGGTCTCGCCGCGACCGCGGTCGCCGCGCCGGCCATCGCCCAGTCGAGCCCGGAGGTGAAGTGGCGCCTGACCTCGAGCTTCCCGAAGTCGCTCGACACCATTTTCGGCACTTGTGAAGTGTTCGCAAAGGCGGTGGCCGAAGCTACCGATAACAAATTCCAGATCCAGACCTTCGCCGCCGGCGAAATCGTGCCCGGCCTTCAGGCGGCGGACGCGGTGACGAACGGCACCGTCGAAATGGCGCACACCGCGTCGTACTATTACGTCGGCAAGGATCCGACCTTCTCGCTGGTCACCGCGCAGCCTTTCGGCCTGAACACCCGCATGCAGTCGTCGTGGATGGAATTCGGCGGCGGTCTCGAACTCGCCAACTCGTTCTACAAGAAATACAACTATCTGGCGTTTCCGGCCGGCAATACCGGCTGCCAGATGGGCGGCTGGTTCCGCAAAGAGATCAAGTCCGTCGATGACGTGAAGGGTCTGAAATTCCGCATCGCCGGTTTCGCTGGCCAGATCTTCTCCAAGATGGGCGCCGTGCCGCAGGTTGTTGCCGGCGGCGACATCTATCCGGCGCTCGAGAAGGGCACCATCGACGCGGCCGAGTGGGGCGGGCCCTACGACGACGAGAAGCTCGGCTTCTATAAGGTCGCGAAGTACTACTACTATCCGGGCTGGTGGGAAGGCGGCGCGATGCTGCACAACTTCATCAACCTCGAGAAGTGGAACGCGTTGCCGAAGACCTATCAGGCCATCGTCAAGGCGGCGTCCGCCGAAGCGCACAACTGGATGACCGCGAAGTACGATGCGGTGAATCCGGGCGCGATCAGGCGGCTCGTTGCAAGTGGCGCCGAACTGCGCGCGTTCCCGCAGCCGGTGATGGAAGCTGCCTACAAGGCGACGACCGAGACCTATGCCGAGGTCGGCGCCAAGAATGCGGACTTCAAGAAGGTCCACGACAGCATGGCCGCGTTCCGCGGTGACTCGTATCAGTGGTGGCAGGTCGCCGAGCTCGGCTTCGATGCCTTCATGGTGCGTCAGCGCCAGCGCGGCTGATAACGGCTTCGGCGGGCCTTCTGCCCACCGCACCGACGATCTCCTGCAAGCCCCCGCCCAACTTGGGCGGGGGCTTTTTGCATTGCGGTGCGAATGTTTGACGAAACGTCGTCACGATCGTTGCTGGATTCGCGTCGGTATCTGCGTCATCATTTCCACAAGCCTCTCGGTAGAATTCACAAGGAAAGCGCGAACAAAGAGGGGCGCCGCTGAAAGCAAATGGGAGGGAGCTCATATGAAACGACGGCAATTCCTGAAAACCGCCGGTGTCGGCCTCGCCGCATCGGCGATCGCCGCACCGGCGATTGCGCAATCGTCACCCGAGATCAGGTGGCGTCTGACCGCGAGCTGGCCGAAGTCGCTCGATACCTTGTACGGCTCGTGCGAGACGTTCGCCAAATATGTCTCCGAAGCGACCGACAACAAATTCCAGGTGCAAGCCTTCGCCGCCGGTGAAATCGTCCCCGGCCTGCAGGTACTCGACGCGGTCCAGAACGGCACCGTCGAGTTAGGGCACACCGCTTTGTATTATTACATCGGCAAGGATCCGACCTGGGCGTTGTTCTGCTCGGTGCCGTTCGGCATGAATACCCGTCAGCAGAACTCATGGTTCTATGAAGGCAACGGGCAGAAGATGCTCGATGAGTTCGCCAAGGGCTATCAGACCAAATGTCTGACGATGGGCAACACCGGCTGTCAGATGGGCGGTTGGTTCCGCAAGGAGATCAAGACGCTCGATGATCTCAAGGGTCTGAAGATGCGCATCGGCGGCTGGGCCGGCAAGACCGTCGGCAAGCTCGGCGTGGTGGCCCAGCAGATCGCGGCGGGTGACATCTATCCGGCGCTGGAGAAGGGCACCATCGATGCGGCCGAATGGGTCGGGCCGTACGATGACGAGAAACTCGGCTTCTACAAGGTGGCCAAGTATTACTATTACCCGGGCTGGTGGGAAGGCGGCACGCCGAACCATCTTCTGATCAACCAGGCGAAGTGGAACGAATTGCCGAAGAGTTATCAGTCGGTCGTTATCGCGGCGGCCGGCGCGGCTAACATCGAGCAGACCGCGCGGTACGACGGACGCAATCCGCAGGCGCTGCGCCGTCTGGTTGCCAATGGTGTTCAGTTGCGGCCGTTCTCGGTCGAGATCATGGACGCGTGTCTCAAGGCGTCCAATGAAGTCAACGCCGAGGAATCGGCGAAGAACCCCAACTACAAGAAAGTGCTGGCCGACATGGAAGCCTACCGCGGCAATGAATACCTGTGGTGGCAGGTCGCCGAGCATACCTACGACAGCTTCATGATCCGTGCGCGGTCGAAAGGCTGACGGTAATACAAAGCGCCTGAAGATTTAGCAGTTGCAACAGGGCCGGCGAACAACGCCGGCCCTGTTTGTTTGCCTCCAACCGGCTCCAGGGCCGCTGCGTTAACTTTTGGGACTTTTAACCAATGAGGGGCTGGATTTAAGCCGCGGTCTCCGTCATGTTCCGGGCAAGCCCCCGGTTAAGTGGGTGCATTTGCGGGTAGTCCGGGGGCTCCCGCAATTTCAAACGACTTTGGGAGGATACCAGTAATGAAACGTCGTCAATTTATTCAGGCGGCCGGCCTTGGCGTGGCCGGAGCGGCGGTCGCGGCTCCCGCGATTGCGCAGTCGAATCCTGAAATCAAGTGGCGCATGCCGGCCAGCTGGCCGAAGTCGCTCGATACGCTGTACGGCGGCGTCGAGGTCATGGCCAAGGCCGTCTCCGACATGACCGACGGCAAGTTCCAGATCCAGCCGTTCGCGGCGGGCGAAATCGTGCCGGGTCTGGCCATTGTGGACGCCGTGCAGAACGGCACGGTCGAAATCGGCCACACCGCCTCGTACTATTACTTCGGCAAGGATCCGACCTTCGGCTTCGGTACTTCGGTACCATTTGGTCCGAACTTCCGCATCAACCAGGGCTGGTGGATGCAGGGCGGTGGCCAGGAGGTGCTGAACGAGTTCTACAAAAAGTACAACATCCGCGGCATCCTTGCCGGCAATACGGGCTGCCAGATGGGTGGCTGGTTCCGCAAGGAGATCAATACCGTCGACGACCTCAAGGGCCTCAAGCTTCGTGTCGGCGGCTGGGCCGGCAAGGTCATGCAGAAGCTCGGCGCCGTGCCGCAGCAGATCGCCGGCGGCGACATCTATCCGGCGCTGGAAAAGGGCACCATCGATGCGGCCGAGTGGGTCGGTCCGTACGATGACGAAAAGCTCGGCTTCTACAAGGTCGCGCCGCACTACTACGCGCCCGGCTGGTGGGAAGGCGGCTCGATGCTGTTTGCCTTCGTCAACCTCGACAAGTGGAACGCGCTGCCGAAGCACTACCAGGCCATCCTCGAGCAGGCCGGTCATCTCGCCAACACCGATATGATGGCGAAATACGAC
The DNA here is from genome assembly GCA_023432845.1 of Pseudomonadota bacterium. Classification (GTDB taxonomy): domain Bacteria; phylum Pseudomonadota; class Alphaproteobacteria; order Rhizobiales; family Xanthobacteraceae; genus Pseudolabrys. Next base: position 4,207 of record JAEZEY010000352.1, on the reverse strand, counting down.
GCGCGCAACCCGCAGGCTCTGCGCCGTTTGATCGCCGGCGGCACCAAGCTGCATGTGTTCTCGCAGCCGATCATGGAGGCTTCCTACAAGGCGACCATGGAACTGCATGCGGAAACGGCGAAGTCCAATGAGAACTTCAAGAAGGTCAACGACTCGATAATGACCTTCAGCAAGAACGCCTATCAGTGGTTCCGTCTGTCCGAGAACAGCTACGACCAGTTCATGATGCGCGCGATGAGCTCCTGATCGCGCCGTTATCTGGCCAAAACAAGAAGCCCCGGAGCGCATGCTCCGGGGCTTTTTTGTTGCCCGCTTTTTCTTCGCCTCAGAGCTATTTGAACGTCGGCGGCGCGAAGTCCAGCGGCGGCATGTCGAACTGCGGAACCTCGATTTTCACCTTGCTCGGATCGACGGTCGATCCGGTTCCTTTGTAGTGCATGACCATCTGCGGGAAGATGATCACCAGCGCCACCATGATGCACTGGATCACAACGAACGGCACCGCGCCCCAGTAGATCTGGCCCGTGGTCACCGGCTCCATGCGCTGTCCGGTGATGCGATCGGTATAGGCTACTTTCGGCGCCACCGATCGGAGATAGAACAGTGCAAAGCCGAACGGCGGATGCATGAACGATGTCTGCATGTTGACGCCGAGAATGATGCCGAACCAGATCAAATCGATGCCGAGCTTCTCCGCCGCCGGTCCGAGCAGCGGGATGACGATGAAGGCGAGCTCGAAGAAGTCGAGGAAGAAGGCGAGGAGGAAGACCAGCACGTTCACGAAGATCAGGAAGCCGGTCGCACCGCCGGGTAGCGAAATCAGGAGATGCTCGACCCAGATGTGACCGCTGACCCCGTAGAAGGTCAGCGAGAACACGCGAGCGCCGAGCAGGATGAACACAACGAAAGCCGACAGCTTGGCGGTGGATTCCACCGCCTGGCGGATAAGGTCCCAGCTCAGTCGGCGCTTGATTGTACCGAGAGCGAGGGCGCCGACCGCGCCCATCGCGCCGCCTTCGGTCGGCGTCGCAATGCCGATGAAGATGGTGCCGAGCACGAGGAAGATCAGGAACAGCGGCGGCACCATGACGAAGGTGGTCTGCTCGGCTATCACCGTCACGAGGCGGAAGCCTGTCACCTTTTCGATCAAAGCAGCGATCAGGGCGTAAAGCGCGCCGGCGGACAGCGCCGCCAGTAGCAGCGCCCAATTCTCGTGATCGTGATGGTTGAAGTAGTACCAGGCACCGGCAAGGACCACGAACAGCACGAAGCTGACATAGAAGTAGCGGGTGCCGAACACGCGGTTGAATACCGCGCACAGGAACGCCACGATCACGCCGACCGACATGGTCAGGATGACGAAGTCGGCGCCGCCCCGCACGTTGGTCTGGGACATGAGAAAGTAGGCGACGAGGCCGGAGAACGCGACCAGCACGCCGAGCTGCCAGACGCCGCGAGCGCCGCTCGGTTCACGGTAGCCGATCACGTCGGTCGGCAAGCCCGGCGTCGCCTTGGGGTATACCATGGACACAATGAAGACGTAGCCGGCATAAAGACCCGACAGCACCAGGCCCGGAACGAAGGCGCCTTCGTACATGTCGCCGACCGATTTGCCGAGTTGGTCGGCCATCACGATCAGAACCAGCGATGGCGGGATGATCTGCGCCAGCGTGCCGGAGGCGGCAATAACACCGGTGGCGACGCGACGGTCGTATCCGTATCGTAGCATGATAGGCAGTGAGATCAGGCCCATCGAGATCACCGAGGCTGCGACCACGCCGGTGGTGGCGGCGAGCAGGGCGCCGACGAAAACCACCGCATAAGCAAGGCCGCCGCGCACCGTGCCGAACAGCTGGCCGATGGTGTCGAGCAGGTCTTCCGCCATGCCGGATCGTTCGAGGATCAGTCCCATGAACGTGAAGAACGGAATGGCGAGGAGCGTATCGTTGTTCATCACGCCGTAAACGCGCTCGGGCATCGCCTGCAGGAAGTCCGGCGTGAACTGGCCGAGTTCGATGCCGATCAGCGCATAGAGAAGCCCGACCGCGGCTAGCGAGAATGCCGCCGGATAACCCAGCAGCAGAAACACGACCAGCGATACGAACATGATCGGCGCCATGTTCTCGATGATGAAGGCAATCATTGTGGTGCTCCCCAGACCCGCAAGCGGCGCTTAGCGCTGTTCGATCGCTTCGACAGTTCGTTCGACCTCGGCTTCGAGGGCGCTGACCGAACTTTCGTGCGGATCGGGAATATGGCCGCGCATGACGGCGAGGCGTTTGACCAGTTCCGAGAGGCCTTGGACGAGTAGGAGAGTGAAGCCCAGCAGCACGAGCGACTTCGACGGCCATTGCGGCAGGCCGCCGGCGTTGCCGGATTGCTCGTTGATCATGAACGACCGCCAGAAGAAGGGCAGCCCGGTGATGATCATGATGACGCACCATGGCGCCAGGAATAGCGTGTGGCCGACGACGTCGATCCAATTCCGCACTCGCTTCGGCATCAGGTTGTTCACGATGTCGATGCGGATGTGCTCGTTGGCGAGCAGCGTCCACGGCGAGCACATGAGGAACACGATACCGAACAGCACCCATTGCAGTTCGAGCCAAGCGTTTGAGGAAGTATCGAAAAGTTTGCGGATGGTGGCATTGACCGCCGAGACCATCACGGCCGCCAGAATGAGCCAGGCCAGCCGCTTGCCGATCCAGGCCGTCATGGCGTCGATGGCGCGGGAAACCGGCAACAGGCCTTTAAGCCATGCGTCGAGAGCGCTCACGTCTGAATTCCCCCTCTGGCGGGCCGGATCGACCCACAAACCATTCTTGCTTCTATTTTATGCGCCCCACACGCATGCGGTCCACCGGGCCGCATGCCTGTTAAGCCGATGGAAATGCCGGCCGTCAATGGTGAAAATCGCGGTAAGCGGCCGCGCCAACGGGACTTTTGGCTAGGGCAGAAAAAGGGGGCCGGGTAAGCCTGTTTTGCGCCAATATCGCTTTGGCGCAGGCCCTAAGACCTCAACCGCCGGTCACACTCATATGACGGGCCAGCGCCGGACGGTGCTGGCGGCGGTCAATAACGAAGTCGTGGCCCTTTGGCTTGCGCAGGATGGCAGCGTCGATGGCGCGGTGCAGCGGCTCGTCGCTTTCCGAGGCTCGCAACGGCGCGCGCAGATCCGCGGCGTCTTCCTGGCCGAGGCACATGAACAAGGTACCCGTACACGTAATGCGCACGCGGTTGCAGGATTCGCAGAAGTTGTGCGTCAGCGGCGTGATGAAGCCGAGGCGGCCGCCGGTTTCCTTGACGCGGACATATCGGGCAGGGCCGCCGGTCTGATAGTCGATGTCCTCAAGGGTAAAGCGCTCGGCCAGCCGCGCGCGCAGCATCGATAAAGGCAGATATTGATCGAGCCGGTCTTCGCCGACCTCGCCCAGCGGCATGACTTCAATGACCGTCAGATCCATGCCGCGGCCATGCGCCCAGGCGATCATGTCGCCGATTTCGTCTTCATTGACGCCCTTGAGCGCGACGGCGTTGATCTTAACCTTCAGCCCGGCCGCCTGCGCGGCATCGATGCCGGCCATGACCTTGTTGAGATCGCCCCAGCGCGTGATGGCGCGGAATTTGTCAGCATCGAGCGTGTCGAGCGACACATTGATGCGTTCGACGCCATAGCCCTTGAGCTCGGCAGCGTATTTCTCAAGCTGCGAGGCGTTGGTGGTCAGCGTCAGTTCCTTGAGCGCGCCGCTCTCGAGGTGGCGCGACAGCGACGCGAACAACGTCATGATACCGCGGCGAACAAGGGGCTCGCCGCCGGTGAGCCGCAGCTTGTTCACGCCCTTGGCGACGAAGGCGCTGCACAGGCGGTCGAGTTCCTCGAGGCTGAGCAGGTCGGCCTTCGGCAGGAAACTCATGTGTTCCGACATGCAGTAAACGCAGCGGAAGTCGCAGCGGTCGGTGACCGAGACGCGCAGATATGTAATGGCGCGTGCGAACGGGTCGATCAGCGCGCGGGGCTTTCCGAAGTCGCCGGATGCGGCACCGAAGGCCAATGTCATAATCCCGTTTCCACCGAACTCGTTGGCACGCGCAACTTGGCCCGCCAAGGCCTACGACGCATCGTCACAGACACATTCCATATAGGCAATTCGGCGGGTCATGACCATACCGGCGGGCGGTAGCCATATTTCGCAGTGCAACGAAGTCA
>JAEZEY010000345.1 GCA_023432845.1 Pseudomonadota bacterium | reverse complement strand
TCCTTCGTCAAACCGGCGAAGGCGGCATCGCTGCGATAGAGCTTCATCCAGCCGGTCCGACGCAAATACTGCGTGGCCCCGGATTCGAGCATGAGCTCCTCATGCTCCGCCACCGCGCGGGCGAACAGCGGCCGGTTGATGCGCGCCGTCTCCTCGATGGCCTTCGGGGCCGAAGCGGCGCGGAAGGCCAGCAGCCACGGCGCCGCTCGGGGCAGAAAGCTGAAGTGATAATTGGCGTCGCTGGCCTGCTTCAGGGCAACCCGCAGCAGCGCGCCGAAATTGTTCGGGAAGGCCGGCGGCAAGATGGTCGAGCCTTCGATGACGCCCGAATTGCCGTAGGAGGTCTGCTCGCCCGGCCCGGCGCGATCGATCAGCGCCACGCTCATGTTGAGCTTGGCAAACTGCAGCGCGATCGAGGTGCCGACAATGCCGGCCCCGAGAACGATGACGTCTGTACGTGCCATGGAATTTCGCTCGCCTTTTGTTCCTTTTGGCGCTTTGGCAGCTGGGGTTCAACCCCGTCTTTTGCAGAGGCAGCCTTCGCCAACCGATATGGATCGGGGCGCCCGGGCGCGGTATCAGAACAAGATTCGCCGGGAGTTCGGGACAGATGTCACTTTCACGCTGGCCGCTGGCCGCGCTCGCCTGGCTCGGCCGGCAGGGGACGACGGCGCTTGCCCTGTCCATTTTCCTCGGCGTCGCCGTTCCGCAGCTTGCCGCCTATGTGAAGCCGTATCTCGGCGCGACGGTGTTCGTGCTGCTCCTGTTTTCCTACCTGCGCACTGATCCGGAGGCGCTGCGGCCGGTGCTGCGCTCACCGCGCCTCGTCATCCTCGCCGCGCTCTGGGTGATGATCGCGGTGCCGCTCCTGCTCGGCACGCTTTATACGCTGGTCGGCCTGAGCGAGATCGCGCCTGACCTGTTTCCGATCATGATCCTGCAATCGGCCATCGCGCCGATCACCTCGACGGTCGCCTTCGCCGCGCTGATGGGGCTCAATATCGGCTTTTCGCTGGTGGCGCTGATCGCCTGCTGCGCGCTGTCGCCGCTCACCACGGTGGCCTTCAGTTATCTGTTTCTCGGCGCCTCGCTGTTCACGCCGTTCGAGCTCGGCAGCAAGTTGTTCGTGTTCTTCTTCGCTTCGGGGATTCTGGCCTTCATCATCCGCCGGACCGTCGGTCAAAAGCGGATCGAGGAGCAGACGCAGGTACTCGATGGCCTCAATGTCATCGCCGTTTTCGTGTTCGCCGTGGCCGCCATGGAGCCAGTAACGCGCCATGTCGCGGCCGATCCCCTCTTCGCGCTCAAGCTGCTGGGGATCATCGTCGCGCTCGCCACCGCGGTCATCGGACTCACCGCCGTCTTGTTCGCGCGCGCCGGCCTTGACCGCGCTATCGTGGTGGGCTTCCTCGCCGGTTTCCGCAATCTGGGCGCTGTGATCGGCGCGCTCGGCTCGGCCCTGCCCGACCTCGCCTGGTTCTACTTCGCGCTGGTCCAGTTTCCGATCTACCTGTTCCCGGCGCTGCTCAGACCTTTGGCGAAACGACTGCCGAAAAACCGTTAACTCCCGGGTTTTCCGGCATTTCCCGGCGTTGCCGCAGCCAATTCGCCGTGTTACGCGGACCGTGATCCCGGAGACCCCGCATGACCCGTCCGCTCCTCATCGCGCCGTCGACCCTGGCCGCCGATTTCGCCAAGCTGGGCGACGAGGTGCGCGCCATCGACGCAGCCGGCGCCGACTGGATCCATGTCGACATCATGGACGGCCATTTCGTGCCGAACATCTCCTTCGGTCCCGACGTCATGAAATCGGTGCGCGGCGCCTCGAAGAAGCCCTTCGACGTCCACCTGATGATTTCGCCGGCCGATCCTTATCTCGAGGCCTTCGCCAAGGCCGGCGCTGACATCATCACCGTCCATGTCGAAGCCGGCCCGCATCTGCACCGTTCGCTGCAGGCGATCCGTGCGCTCGGCAAGAAAGCTGGCGTGGTCATGAATCCCGGCACGCCCGCCTCGTCGATCGAGAACGTCATCGACATGATCGATCTCGTTCTCGTGATGTCGGTCAATCCCGGCTTCGGCGGCCAGGCATTCATCCCCTCGCAGCTCGACAAGATCCGCGCCATCCGCGCCATGATCGGCGGGCGGCCGGTCGACCTCGAGGTCGACGGCGGCGTCACCGCCGCCAACGCCGCCGATGTCGTGCGCGCCGGCGCCAATGTGCTGGTCGCCGGCTCGGCCGTGTTCAAGGGCGGCCAGTACAAAGAGAATATCGCCGCCATTCGCCAACAGGGCGCGCTCGCGCGTGGTGAAGCGGCTTAGGTTACGGAGCAACACGCTGTCATGGCCGGGCTTGACCCGGCCATCCCGATCAGGGACGCACAGTGTCCTCCTAAGCGAGATCGCCGGGACAAGCCCGGCGATGACAGATTCAATTGACGTTCGGAAAAGCAAAATGATCCCCCGTTATTCCCGCCCCGAGATGGCCGCGATCTGGTCGCCGGAAACCAAGTTTCGCATCTGGTTCGAGATCGAGGCGCATGCCGCCTCTGCCATGGCCGAACTCGGCGTCATCCCGAAGGACGCGGCCGAGACCATCTGGGCCAAGGGCAAGGACGCTAAATTCGACGTCGCCCGCATCGACGCCATCGAGGCCGAGGTCAAGCACGACGTCATCGCCTTCCTCACCCATGTGTCGGAGATCGTCGGTCCGGAAGCGCGCTACATGCATTCCGGCATGACCTCGTCGGACGTGCTCGACACCTGCCTCAACGTGCAGCTCGTGCGTGCTGCCGATCTTTTGCTGAAAGACCTTGACGCCCTGCTCGCCGCGCTCAAGCGCCGTGCCTTCGAGCATAAGCTGACGCCGACCGTCGGCCGCTCACACGGCATCCATGCCGAGCCGACCACCTTCGGCCTCAAGATGGCACAGGCCTATGCGGAATTCTCGCGCGGCCGCGAGCGCCTCGTTGCCGCGCGCAAGGAAGTCGCCACCTGCGCCATCTCCGGCGCCGTCGGCACCTTTGCGCAGGTCGATCCGCGCGTCGAAGCCTATGTCGCCAACGCCATGGGCCTCGAAGTCGAGCCGGTGTCGACGCAGGTCATCCCGCGCGACCGCCACGCCATGTTCTTTGCGACGCTTGGCGTCATCGCCTCGTCGATGGAACGCCTCGCCGTCGAGGTGCGCCACCTGCAGCGCACCGAAGTGCTGGAAGCCGAAGAGTTCTTCTCGGAAAAGCAGAAGGGCTCCTCGGCGATGCCGCACAAGCGCAATCCGGTACTGTCCGAGAACATCACGGGCCTTGCCCGCATGGTGCGCGCCTATGCGCTACCGGCCATGGAGAATGTGGCGCTGTGGCACGAGCGCGATATTTCGCACTCCTCGGTCGAGCGCATGATCGGCCCGGACGCCACGGTGACGCTCGACTTCGCGCTCGCCCGCCTCACCGGCCTGATCGACAAGCTGCTGGTCTATCCGGCCAACATGGAAAAGAACCTCAACAAGCTCGGCGGCCTGATCCACTCGCAGCGCATCCTGATCGCGCTGACCAAGGCCGGTGTCGCCCGCGAGGACGCATACCGCCTCGTGCAGCGCAACGCCATGAAGGTGTGGGGCGGCGAAAGTAGCGACTTCCTCGCCTTGCTCAAGGCCGACCCGGACGTGAAGAAGGCCCTCAACGACAAGGAACTCGAGGCCAACTTCAACCTCGATTATCACCTCGCCCAGGTCGATACGATCTTCAAACGGGTGTTCGACGAGGCTTGACCGACGCGCGCCAGGTCCCTGAGCGCGTCGGCCGCGTCTGTCTTAGCGGTGCCGCCACTGATGACCGCGATGCCCGCGCCAGCCGCCGCGATGGCCGCGCCAGTGATGCCTTTGCCAGCGCGGGGCGTTGCCGAAGCCAAAGCCGAAGCTGACCACCGGCGGCGGCGCGACATAGACGGGGGCAGCGGCATAGTAGCCACCGCCGCCACCGGCGAGATAGCTGGCGCTGGCGTAACCGACCGCGCCGCCCCAGTTCACGCGGCACCAGTTGCCGCTACAGCCGATCACGTCGACATAGGCGCCGGCCGGCATCGTGCCGATGACACGATAGCCGGTCCCGGGGCCTGAGCGCAGGTTGAGATCGTTGGTCACGGTGGCCGCGGCGGCAATGCCACCCGACAACAGCAGTGCACCGGCGGCGGCGGCGAATGTCTTGAGTTTCATGGCTTTCATCCCAATCGTTGGTATCGAATCCTAGACCCTCGCCCCCTGGTCTCGTTTAATAATAAACGGCCGCCGCGACCGTTCCCTGCGGTGCGGCTTCGAATTCTTAGGTTGATTGACGCCCCAAGGGCCTGCCTGCGCTCGTCTCGGCGTCGTGCCCCGGAACACAGACCCGCTGACGCCACGAGCGGGTTCAGTAGCCGGCGCACGTCGGCGCATATCTTACGGCTTCAACAGAAGATAGCCCGTCGGGTTCTCGGGAAGCGTCCAGTTCAAACCCGCCTCTGCGATCACCGATGCAATATTGGCGATAATGATTGTCGCAAGCGCGAACGCGGTCACGCCGGTGAAACGCCACGGCTCGATGCGCCGGTCTTCGAGCCAGGCGGCACCGACCAGCATCACGCCGCTCGCCGCGATATGCGCCAGGAAGGCGATCAGGCACCACGTGTAAAGATGCAGGCCGAATACCGGTGTGCCGAAGCCCGGATCTGCCGGCATGATGTGCAGCAGCACCTGCCGCGCCGAAGCCGCAGCGCCGAACATGCCGGCGAGAACGCCGATGCCGGCGCCGGTCGCGACATCGCGCACCGCAACCTCGCCGTCCCGTTGGCCGATCAGGATATAAAGCGGCCCCAGCGCGCACAGCATCAGGCCGATGCGTTGGAGCACGCATAGCGGACACGGCGGCTCGCCATAGATGAACTGCGCAGCAAAGGCGGCCACGAGGATAAGGATCAGCACCCAGACATTGGCTGTTGCGGCGAGGAGATACAGGCGCGCCATCAGAAGCTCAATGTGAGAGGGGTCGTCATGTCGCTGATCAGAAAGCCAGCGACGACGGCCAACGTCAGCAGGAACAGCGGTACTGTCAGGCGATGCCCAAGCCACATCGTCCCCAGGACCACGAGGACCGCCAGCATGAACAGCGCGTAGAGCATAACGGCTCCTTGATAGAATTCAGTCTATCCGATTCGCGCCGCAACGGCGGAACGCACAGGACCGACAGCGGGCATTGTCAGCGCGCTGGGCCCATGCTTCAGCTTTGATGGATGATTCCGTCCGTGCCAGAGAAACCGTCGCCGCCCACCATTCTCGTGTTCGATTCCGGCGTCGGCGGGCTCACCGTGTTCCGCGAAGTCGCGGCCGCCCGGCCCGATGCGCGCTACATCTATGTCGCCGATGACGCCGGGGTTCCTTACGGCAACCACCCGGAAGACAGCCTGATCGCGCGCATCGTTGCGGTAATCGGCGACGCCATCGCCGAGCACGCGCCCGATCTGGTGGTCGTCGCCTGCAACACCGCCTCGACCCTGGCACTGGCCGAGCTGCGCGCGCGGTTCTCGGTCCCGTTCGTCGGCACGGTGCCGGCCATCAAGCCGGCCTGCGCGCAGTCAAAAACCAAACGCATTGCCGTGCTGGGCACGCAGGCCACCGTGTCGCGGGAATATACCCACACGCTGATCCGCGAATTTGCCTCCGGCTGCGACGTCATTCTCGTCGGCTCGCCGAAACTCGCGAGCATTGCCGAGCTTGAACTGTCCGGCATGCCGGTGGACGACGCCGATATCGCCGCCGAGATCGCACCCTGCTTCGTCGACGCCGATAATCGCCGCACAGACACGGTGGTGCTGGCCTGCACGCATTATCCGCTGCTCACGGCGCGCTTCCGCAAGCTCGCGCCCTGGCCGGTCGAATGGATCGATCCGGCGCCGGCCATCGCGCGCCGCGTCGCCGATCTGCTGCACGAATGGAAAGCGGCGGGGCAAGGCGCGCCGCCGCAAATCTTCTTCACGTCGGGGCGCGTGCCCCCGGCGCCGCTCGCCGCTGCGCTCGAGGGCTTCGGTTTCAGTTGATCAGCCCGCCACCGCCGTTTGCACGTCGATCGCGCCGCGCCAGATCATGTCGAGCGAGACATAGAGGATGATGGCAAGGCCGACATAGGCGATCCAGCGGTGCTTGGTCAGCAGACCGGCAATGAAGTTCGCCGCGACGCCCATCAACAGGATCGACAGCACCAGACCGAACGCCAGCGCGATGGGATGGTCCCGCGCCGCACCGGCAACGGCGAGAACGTTGTCGAGCGACATCGACACGTCGGCGATCAGAATCTGCCAAGCGGCCTGCGCGAAGGTCTTGCGCTGCGGCGCCCCGGCGATTGTGCCGTCGGCATTGAGGTCGGCGCCCTCCAGCGCTTCTCTCGCATCCATCTCTTCCTGGTGCGACGTGCGCAATTCGCGCCACATCTTCCAGCACACCCAGAGCAGCAGCACGCCGCCGGCGAGCAGCAGGCCGACAATCTGCAGGAGCTGAATGGCGACACCGGCAAAAGCGATGCGCAGCACAGTGGCGGCGATGATGCCAACGATGATGGCCTTGCGCCGCTGTTCGGCCGGCAGTCCGGCGGCGGCAAGACCGATGACGACGGCGTTGTCGCCGGCCAGCACCAGGTCGATCATGATGACCTGGGCAAAAGCGGTGAGGGACTCAGGTGAGAAGAGCTGAGCGAGATCAAACACGCGAAGGGCTCCGTTCCGGTAGAAGTGTGGGGTATGCGACGACGCGTTCGATCTTGCGCAGTATCGCCGCGGCGCAGCCGATCGGCGTCAGTGCCGCAGCGGGCCCGGCCTGAAGTGGCGGACCTGAACGAGTTCGGCGGTTTGACTTGTAATGGCGCATCGGACCCGCGTCGATTTTCAGTCCGACATCGCAGCCATGATGACTGCCAGAGGGGCCCGGCCTGACTGCGACAAAATGGTGCAGTGGCCTCAAGGTCGCAAGCAAATTCCTCGCGGGAGCCCTAGTAATCCACCACCACCACCTGCGGCGGACCGCCGCACCGGCTGTTTGACATCGCCTCCCGCCCCGCCTAAAAGACGCCCACCTCACGGGCCGATTGCGGCCCGTTTGGCGTTTCGCGACCCGCGACAAGCCCTTACGCTTCAAGGACTTGCCTGTCGGTCCCGGGGTGACCCGGGACAAAGGAGGGCGCGTTTCCTCAACCCGTAAATCACTGTCTTTATGAGGACGCGATGACCAAGCGTTTGGAATCAAAGTATAAAATCGACCGCCGCATGGGCGAGAACATCTGGGGTCGTCCGAAGTCCCCGGTGAACCGCCGCGAATACGGTCCCGGCCAGCACGGCCAGCGCCGCAAGGGCAAGCTTTCCGACTTCGGCGTGCAGCTCAAGGCCAAGCAGAAGCTGCGCGGCTACTACGGCAACATCTCGGAGCGTCAGTTCCGCGCCATTTATGACGAAGCCATGCGCATGAAGGGTGACTCGGGCGCCAACATGATCGCCCTGCTCGAGCGCCGTCTCGACGCCGTCGTCTACCGCGCCAAGTTCGTGCCGACCGTGTTCGCCGCCCGCCAGTTCATCAGCCACGGCCACATCAAGGTGAACGGCCGCCGGGTCAATATCGCCAGCTACCGTCTCAAGGTCGGCGACGTCGTCGAAATCCGCGAGAAGTCCAAGCAGATGAACCTGGTGCTCGAAGCGCAGGCTTTGGCCGAGCGTGACGTGCCGGACTACATCGCCGTCGACACCGGCAAGATGACCGCGCAGATCGCGCGCGTGCCCTCGCCGTCGGATGTGCCGTATCCGGTGCAGATGGAGCCGAACCTGGTGGTAGAATACTATTCGCGCTAACCGCCGCTTCGCTTCAGCGACAAGCCTTCCAGATCCCCTGCCCAAAAGGCGGGGGATTTGTTATTCAGGGTCCTGAATATATATATATCCGGGATCTTGGCCATGACCCTCCTCACCCGCCGCACGCTCCTGGCTGGCGCAGCCGCCGGCGTTGCCCTGCGCGCACTGCCCGCCCTGGCCGCGACGCCGCAAAGTTTCAAGCACGGCGACTTCGAGGTCACAGTCATCAGCGATGGCCATCTCGTCCTGCCGGCCAGTTTCCTCGCGCCCGGCGCCAAGGCGGACGAGCGCACCACCTTGCTCCGGGCAGCGGGCCAGACCGGCGACAGCTACAATTCGCCGACCAACGTCACGCTGGTGAAAAGCGGCAACGACCTCCTCCTTGTCGATATGGGCTCCGGCGACCGCTTCATGCCGACCGCCGGCAAGCTGTGGGAGAACCTCAAGGCCGCCGGCATCGACAAGGCCAAAATCACCAAGGTGATCTTCACCCACGGCCATCCCGACCACCTCTGGGGCGCGGTCGACGAATTCGACGAGCCGATGCTGCCGGACGCGGCGTTTTATGTCGGCGCGGCGGAATGGGACTTCTGGCACGGCGACAACGCCACGCAGGGGCTGCCGGCCGAACGCGCCGGCTTCGTCACCGGCGCGCGGCGCAATTACGCTGCGATCAAGGACCGCGTCGTCATGATCAAGAACGGTGCCGAGATCGTGCCCGGTCTGCAGATCGTCTCGACGCCCGGCCACACCCAGGGCCACGTGTCGATCGCGCTGAAGGGCAGCGAGGATTTGCTCATCACAGGCGATGCCATCTCGCACCCGACGATTTCGTTCGCCCATCCGGAATGGCGAACCACCGCCGATCATATGCCCGATCTGGGCGCGGCCACGCGCGTCAAACTGATCGACCGCCTCGCCGCCGACAAGGCGAAGCTCATCGGCTTCCACCTGCCCTATCCTGGCGTCGGCCGGGTCGAGCGCAAGAACGGCGCCTATCGCTACGTGGCCGCGATCTGATCTGTTTTATTCGCGATCTATCAAGGCGGCGGCAGCGCCAGCGCGATCGCAAATGCAGCCGGCGGCAGCCAGGCGATCACAAGGCCCATTTGCCCCTTTCCGCGCCGCAGCAGCACAAATCCGATGATCGGCGCGGCGAGGCAGGCCAGGACCGCGCCGCTATAGAGCGTTGCGGCAAGCGCCCCGGCATTCATGCTTTGCGGCCCGCCGCCAAACAGAAATCCGGAAACGGCAACGAGAAGCACCGCCAGCGCGGCGTCGACAAGGGCCGCGATGACCAGCAGCGTTCTCACGGATGCATCGGAAGGTTCAGGCGCGCTCGGCGGTAGCGACGCCGGCGTCCTTGAGCGCCTGCTGCAATTCGCCGGCCTGGAACATCTCGCGGATGATGTCGCAGCCGCCGACGAACTCGCCCTTGATATACAACTGCGGAATGGTCGGCCAGTTCGAATAGGCCTTGATGCCTTCGCGCAGGTCCATCGACTCCAGCACGTTCAGGCCTTTGTACGGCACGCCGAGGTGATCGAGAATCTGCACGACCTGGCCGGAGAAGCCGCACTGCGGAAACTGCGGCGTTCCCTTCATGAACAACACCACGTCGTTGGACTTCACTTCGTTTTCGATGAACTGCTCGATGGCCATGGCGGCGGAATCCTTGTGCATCCGGTTATCGGCGCGGCCATGCCTGGCCGCAACCGCCCTTCGGTATCGCCGATATATGTACCCCAGGACGCCCCGCCACCCCAAGAGGGGGACGGCAAAAAGGGGGCGAAATGATTGTTAATTCGGTCGAATTTGGCCGTTCGGGCCGGCGGGATCAGGGTGTGCCGGTCTGCAGCGCCAGTGCGTGGAGGACTCCGCCCATATTGCCCTTGAGGGCGTCGTAGACCAACTGATGCTGCTGGACCCGGGTCTTGCCGGCGAAGGACGGCGCCAGCACGGTGGCCGCATAGTGATTGCCATCGCCGGCCAGGTCGCGAATCGTGACCTGCGCATCCGGAATCCCTTCCTTGATCAGCCGCTCGATTTCAGCCGCATCCATCGCCATCGTCAGAACTCCTTCGCCGCCACACTACGCGACACCCGCGCCTGCGGCAGCCCTCACAAAGCTGTTTGCACGCAAAAATGTCGAACTCGCGTCATCGCTCGCGGGTGTTATAGTTGCGCAAAATCTCGCGCAAGGAGGCTGGGATATGGCAGGCATGGGCATCAGCAACGTCATCGGTTCGGTGGCCTCGGCCGGCCTGATCGCGCTGGCGCTGAGCCAAGGTGCGGCAGCGCAGGTCACCCCCGAGCAGCAGTCGGCCATCAAGTCCTCCTGCCGCTCCGACTTCATGTCGAAATGCTCGGGCGTGCGTCCCGGCGGCTCCGAGGCGCTGCAGTGCCTGCAGAAAAATGTCGCCTCGCTGTCGCCCTCCTGCAAGACCGCGGTCAGTGCAACCTTGCCGAAGCCCGCTCCCGCGGCGGCAGCCGCACCGCCTCCCCCGCCGCCGCCGGCACCAGCACCGGCACCGGCTGTAGCAGCCCCGGCACCGGCTCCGGCTCCAGCCGCTCCAGCGCCGACGATCAGGACCGCCAAGCCGCCCGCGGCCAGCATTGCGCCCAGGCCGGCTGCCGCGGCTCCAGCCGCAGTGGCAGCCCCGGCGACGGGGCAGGTCACCGCCGCTCAACAGTCCGCGATCAAGTCGGCGTGCCGGTCCGATTTCATGTCGAACTGTTCCGGCGTCCAGCCGGGCGGCGCGCAAGCCATGCAGTGCCTGCAGCGGAATGTGTCGCGCCTGTCACCGGGCTGCCAGGCTGCGGTCGCCGTCACCATGCCGAAACAGGCAGCCGTGCCGCCAGCAGCAGCCCCAGCGCCAGCGGCCGCTCCCGCCGACGCGCCGCCGCCGCCGACCGCGGCGCAGATGAGCGCCATCAAGAACACCTGCCGCGGCGACTTCTCCCGCAACTGCAAGGGCGTGCCGCTCGGCGGACCGGAGGCCATCGCCTGCCTGCAGGCCAACGCGGCCAGACTGTCGCCGAACTGCAAGATTTCGCTCGCTGACATTGGCGACGCCATCCCGGCGGCGCCAACGGCACCGGTTACACAGCGCCCCAATGCGCCGGTCGTGATGACCGCGGTGATCGGGCGCGCCTGCCTGCGCGATCTGGTCCGGCGCTGCCGCAACACCGGAGTCGGCGACGGCCAGAAGATCGCTTGTCTGCAGGCCAACGAAGACAGACTGGCACCGCTGTGCAAGGCGGCGCTCAGGGGCACCGCGCGGGTCCGCTGACGCTGCGCGCTACGCCGTGTCGCTAAAGGATCAATTCCGTCCGGCCATGTAGCCCGGCAACCAGCCTTCGCTGCGCTCGTTGAGATCGGACACCGCCAGCGTACGCTGGCCTTCGACCGTGATCGAGTCGCCACCGGTCGTTCCGATGCGTGACACGAGCACGCTGGCCTTGCGCGCCCGTGCCATCACGAGGTCAACGGCCGAAGCCGGCACCGTCACGATGTAACGGGCCTGATCCTCGCCGAACCAGTAAGCGTGCGCCGGCACGTCGTCGGGTGCGGCGTCGAGTTTCGCGCCCATGCCGGACGCCATCGCCATCTCGGCCAGCGCCACCAGCAATCCGCCGTCGGACAGGTCGTGCGCGGCGGTCGCGGCGCCATCGAGGATAAGCGAGCGAACGAACTCGCCGTTTTCACGTTCCTCGATGAGATCGACCGGCGGCGGCGCGCCCTCTTCCCGCGCGCAGATTTCGCGCAGCCAGATCGACTGGCCGAGCCAGCCGGTAGTCTCGCCGACCACGAGGATCGCCTCGCCTTCCTTCTTGAAGGCCAGCGTCGCACTCTTCTTGAAGTCGTCAATGACGCCGACTCCGCCGATCGACGGCGTCGGCAGGATCGCCTTGCCGTTGGTCTCGTTGTAGAGCGAGACGTTGCCGGACACGACCGGGAAGTCGAGCGCCTTGCAGGCTTCCGCGATGCCGCGCACGCAGCCGACGAACTGGCCCATGATCTCGGGCCGCTCCGGATTGCCGAAATTGAGGTTGTCGGTGATGGCGAGCGGCGTCGCGCCGACGGCGGTGAGGTTGCGCCAGCATTCGGCGACCGCCTGTTTGCCACCCTCGAACGGATTGGCCTCGCAATAGCGGGGCGTCACGTCGGTGGTCATGGCGAGGCCCTTCGGGCCATCGTTGACGCGCACGACCGCCGCGTCACCGCCCGGGCGCTGCACGGTGTTGCCGCCGATGATGTGATCGTATTGCTCCCAGACCCAGCGCTTGGAGCACAGGTCCGGCGTGGCGACGAGGCGTTCCAGCGCATCGACGATCGTACCCGGCGGTTCGATGGCGCCCGCGTCGATCGGCGCCGGCTTCTCGAGGCTGACGAAGGGCCGCTTGTATTCGGGCGCGCTGTCGCCGAGTTCCTTGATCGGCAGGTCGGCCATCACCTGGCCCTTGTGCTTGACGATGAAGCGCATCGACGGCGTGGTCTCGCCGACCACCGCGAAGTCGAGCCCCCACTTGCGGAAGATATCTTCCGCTTCCTTTTCCTTGTCGGGCTTGAGCACCATGAGCATGCGCTCCTGGCTCTCCGACAGCATCATCTCATAGGCGGTCATGCCCTCTTCGCGGCACGGCACCTTGTCGAGATCGAGCGTGACGCCGAGATTGCCCTTGGCGCCCATCTCGGTCGCCGACGAAGTGAGCCCCGCCGCGCCCATATCCTGGATGGCGATAACGCAATCCTTGGCCATGATCTCGAGGCAGGCTTCCAGCAATAGCTTTTCCGAGAAGGGATCGCCGACCTGCACGGTCGGACGCTTCTCCTCCGAGTTGTCGTCGAATTCGGCCGACGCCATCGACGCGCCGTGAATGCCGTCGCGGCCGGTCTTGGAGCCGAGATAGACGATCGGCATGCCGACGCCGGAGGCCGCGGCGTAGAAGATCTTGTCCTTCTCGGCGAGGCCGACCGCCATCGCATTGACGAGAATATTGCCATCATAGCGCCGGTGGAAGCGCACCGAGCCGGCAACCGTCGGCACCCCGAAGGAGTTGCCGTAGCCACCAATGCCGGCGACGACGCCGGACACGAGATGCCGTGTCTTGGGGTGCTCCGGCGCGCCGAAGGACAGCGCATTGAGACACGCGATCGGCCGCGCGCCCATGGTGAACACGTCGCGCAGAATGCCGCCGACCCCGGTCGCCGCGCCCTGATAGGGCTCGATATAGCTCGGGTGGTTATGGCTCTCCATCTTGAAGACGCAGGCCAGCCCGTCGCCGATATCGATGACTCCGGCATTCTCACCCGGCCCCTGGATCACCCAAGGCGCCTTGGTCGGCAGCCCGCGCAGGTGGACCTTGGAGGACTTGTACGAACAGTGCTCGTTCCACATCGCCGAGAAAATGCCGAGTTCGGTCAAAGTCGGCTCGCGGCCGATCAGATCGAGAATCCGCTGATACTCGTCCGGCTTGAGGCCGTGTTCGGCAACCAGTTCGGGCGTGATTTTAACGTCGTTGGCGAGCATAGGATTCCTGGGAGCGGCGGCGCAATTTTGCCTAGCACGGACACCCCGGGACTTAGACACCCTTGTGCAAGGCTTCCAGAGGAAATTCGGGCTCAGGCGCGGTCCAGCCCCCAGAACCGCGGTTTTTCGCCTCTGCCCTGTCGGGACGGCGTCAGGCCGCCTTTTTGAGCGCCTCGGCGAGCCCGGCAAACAGGCCACGGCCGTCGGTCGAGCCGATCTCCACTTCGACGTGGTTTTCCGGATGCGGCATCATACCGAGCACGTTGCCGTCCTCATTCACGATGCCGGCGATGGCATTGATGGCGCCGTTGTGATTCCAGTTCGGGTCGATCATGCCGTCCGGCCCCGAATAACGGAAAACCACCCGGCCATCGCCTTCCAGCCGGGCGATGGTCTCGCCGTCGGCGATGTAGTTGCCCTCGCCGTGGGCGACCGGCACGCGGATCACCTGTCCCGCATTGTAGCCGCGGGTGAACGTGGTGTCGGAACGCTCGACCTTCAGGAACACATCGCGGCAGATGAAGCGCAGGTTCTCATTGCGCATCAGGACGCCCGGCAAGAGGCCGGATTCGCACAGGATCTGGAAGCCGTTGCAGACGCCCAGCACGAGGCCGCCCTTGGCAGCGAATTTGCGCACCGCGTCCATGACCGGCGAGCGCGCGGCAATGGCGCCGCAGCGCAGGTAATCGCCATAGGAAAAGCCGCCCGGCGCGACGACCAGATCGGTGCCCGCCGGCAGCTCGTGCTCGGTGTGCCAGACCATGGCGGGCTCGCGGCCCGAGATGAGCCGGAGCGTGCGCGCCATGTCGCGCTCGCGGTTGATGCCTGGGAAGACGAGGACGGCGGCTTTCATGGTGCGCTCCCGTTCCTACCCAAGAACCTCGACCTGATAATTCTCGATCACCGTATTCGCCAGCAGCTTGTCGGCGGCCTGCTTGAGCAGCGCCTCGGCCTTGGCGCGGTCGGCGCCTTCCACCTCGATGTCGAACACCTTGCCCTGGCGCACCGAGGCGACGCCGTCGACGCCGAGCGAGCGCAGCGCGCCCTCGATCGCCTTGCCCTGCGGATCGAGGACGCCGGTTTTCAGGGTAACGGTGACGCGGGCTTTCATCGGTGTTTCCAACGCGGATCTAGAAGCAAAACGGGGGCCATCAAGGCCCCCGGTTAGCACCCTTGCGGATTCGGCTCAATGACGGCGAATCGCCGTCCTCAGCCTTTCACCAACACCGGGCCGGCGCCGCGCGGCGGCTCGCCTTCGGCGACGATACCGAGGCGCTTGGCGACCTCGGTATAGGCCTCGACCAGCC
>JAEZEY010000247.1 GCA_023432845.1 Pseudomonadota bacterium | reverse complement strand
CGTCACTCGCGCCCGCCGGCTACTTTTTCCCGGCCATACCCCATCGGCATGGCCGGACCTTTCGTCCGATCCCGGAATGCGGTGAAGCCACATGGTCGATGTCAGCCTGCCCGCGCAGCGCGCGCCGATTGCCGAACCGACGGCCTGGAGCCAGTTGAAGAGCAACCGGCACTGGCTCGGTTACTGGTTCATGGTTCCGGCACTCGCGTTCCTGGTTCTCTTTCTCGCCTATCCGCTCGGCCTCGGTGTCTGGCTGTCGTTCACCGACGCCAAGATCGGCCGTCCCGGCGAATTCATTGGCATCGAGAACTATGACTGGCTGCGCGAGGATTCGATCTTCTGGACCTCGGTCTTCAACACGCTGCTCTATACGATCGTCGCCAGCGCCATCAAGTTCGGCGCCGGGCTGTATCTGGCGCTGCTGCTGAACAAGAGCCTGCCATTCAAAGCGATGATCCGCGCGGCGGTTCTGATTCCATTCATCGTGCCGACGGTGCTGTCGGCCATCGCGTTTTGGTGGATCTACGATACCCAGTTCTCGATCGTCTCGTGGTCGCTGAAGCAACTCGGCTTGATCTCGACCAACATCGACTTCCTCGGTGATCCATGGAATGCGCGCTGGTCGACCATCTTCGCCAATATCTGGCGCGGCGTCCCGTTCGTCGCCATCACGCTGCTCGCCGGCCTGCAGACCGTCTCGCCGTCGCTCTACGAAGCCGCGACGCTTGATGGCGCCACGCCGTGGCAGCGTTTCCGCTACATTACCTACCCGCTGCTGACGCCGATCATCGCAGTGGTAATGACGTTCTCGGTGCTGTTCACCTTCACCGATTTCCAGCTCATCTGGGCGATGACGCGCGGCGGACCGGTCAACGCCACGCACCTGATGGCGACCTTGTCCTATCAGCGCGCGATCATGGGCGGCTCGCTCGGCGAGGGTGCCGCCATCGCAACCGCGATGATCCCCTTTCTGCTGTTCGCTATCATGATCTCGTGGTTCGGCCTGCAGCGCCGCAAATGGCAGCAGGGAGCCGACAATGACTGAGACAGGGCGCCGCCATTTCTCTTTCGCGCGAATGGCGCAAGCGCCACGCGCGCTGCCGCAATGGCAGCAGGGAGCCGACAATGACTGACGTACTCGCCGACAAGGCCGCCCGTCCGCAGCGCGTGCTCGCCGCCGAGGCTAACGCCGATCACAGCGAGGGCATGAGCTATCTGGAATCGGTGCCGCGCCAGCTGGTCACGCTCTACCTGCCGCTCGGGATTTTCCTGATTGTGCTGTTGTTTCCGTTCTACTGGATGGGGCTCACCGCCATCAAGCCGAACAACCAGCTGCTCGACATGGACCGCGTCAGCCCGTTCTGGACCTGGGAGCCGACCTTCCAGCACATTCAGAAGCTGCTGTTCGAATCGCAGTATCCGCGCTGGCTGTGGAACACCATGTATGTCGCCGCCGCGGCGACCGCGCTGTCGATCTTCGCCAGCGTGCTGGCGGCCTATGCCATCGTGCGGCTGCGCTTCCGCGGCGCGCAGACCATTGGCGGCCTGATCTTCCTCGCTTATCTGGTGCCGCCGTCGATCCTGTTCATCCCGCTGTCGACCGTGGTCTACCAGTACGGCCTGTTCGACTCGCCGATGGCGCTGATCCTGGTCTATCCGACCATCCTCATTCCGTTCTCGACCTGGCTTCTGATGGGCTACTTCAAGACCATCCCGTTCGAACTCGAGGAATGCGCGCTGATGGACGGCGCCAGCCGCTGGCAGATCCTGACCAAGATCGTGCTGCCGCTGGCGGTGCCGGGGCTGATCTCGGCCTTCATCTTCTGCTTTACCCTGTGCTGGAACGAATTCATCTATGCGCTGACGTTCCTGCAATCGGTGCAGAACAAGACCGTGCCGGTCGCCATCGTCAACGAGTTCGTCGACGGCGACGTGTACCGCTGGGGCTCGTTGATGGCGGGCGCGCTCGTCGGCTCGCTGCCGCTGGTCATTCTCTACGCCTTCTTCGTCGAGCACTACGTGTCGGCGATGACCGGCGCGGTGAAGGAGTAGGACGGGCGCCCGCGCGGCCCGCTTCGGTAACGAGGGGCGCAGCGCTAGGCGCCGCCACCTGGACCAAGCGGCTCGTGGGTAATGAGGTTCAGAATTTCATCGGTGGCGAAGCCGAGCGCCATCGGTCGCACGACATCGGGAATCACGCCAACGTCGTAGAGCTCCGTCACATGGCCATCGATACGAAACCAGTGAACGCACGCGCCGCTGTCCAGATCGATGACCTGCACGCCGCACCACGGCTCCGAGTCGGTTTCGGCGAGCCTGCGGTCGAGGGCCAGTCCTTCGAAACGCTCGTAACGGGGTTTCGACAAACCGACGAATGCGTATCTGCCGTGAAAGGCGAGTCCGCGTACGAAACCCGGGCAGAAGGCAAGAACCCGAAATCGGGTTTCTTCCGCCGAGGGGCCGCGCTCGATCCAGCCGAGCTCGCCGGTTCCGGAATTGAGCAGCCACAATCGGCCGCGATACATGCGCGGTGAGTGGGGCATGGAGAGCCCGCCGGCAATGGCGGCACCAGACTGAACATCAATGACGACGCCGCCAGTGGCGCGGCGATCGCGCCAGCCATCGACGGTGTCGGATCGGCTCACCGCCGTCACATAGCGCGGCACGCCCGCTTCCATGGCGAGCCCGTTCAGATGGCACCGGTCCTCTTTGACGATCCTCGAAATGAATGGAGGCTTCCACAACGGCGTGAAGCTATGCCGCGCGGATGTCGTGGCAAGGCAGTTATAGAGCGTATTGACGAAGACGATCCCGCCATCCTGCATCAGGCCGATATCGTGGACGTCGAGTTCGCCGACGGTGAACAGTTCACGCGGCACATAGCAGGCATCGTGCAGATCGTTGATCGTCTGCTCGCGCTCGAGCACGTTCCTGAACCTAATGATCTGGAACAGCGTGGCGAGCAGGATGGTGTCTCGATCGGCGACGCAGATCCCCATTGCCTTGTGAAAAAACCGCTCATGCACCAGAAGCCCGCCATCGGCGTTCTGACCGATGAGATAGAGCTTGCCCGATTGGTAGGACGAGGCGGCGATCGCAATGCGTTCCGAGCCAAGAAAGGCGGCCAGCCCGGGCGACATCGAATATGTGACGGGAGCGGCGCCGCGCTGGTCACCCGGCCCGGCGGCAGTATCCGCGCCCGGCCGATGGGCGGCTGGATCGATCACGTCTTCGCCTGCGAAGCCGGGCCCACGGTGCGTCGGGCCGTGCGTGTTCCTTGCATAATAACGACACTAGCTGAGCTTTTGCCGACGCACCAAGCCGGCGTTCCCAATCGAACCAGTATACCACCGAAGGGAACCATTCCTGTGCAAACTCAAACATTGTGATTCGCGTTCGGGTGATTCGCGTATCTGACAATTTCTGGAGGCTTATTGGCCCGACCGTCATTGTCGCGTCACCTGTTCTTGTCGTGTTCAATGCTCGCGACCGCGGCGATCGGCTATGGCCGCCGGGCGTATGCCGCCTGCGTGCCGGCCGGCGGATCGAACTTCATATGCTCTGGTGCCAGCGCGGGCCAGACGATCTCCGCCGCCAACGCCAACGTCTCCACGCAGCCCGGCTTCAGCGTCTCGACCGTATCGCCAAATGCCCTGACCATTTCCGGCTCCGGTGACCTCTTTTACACCGACACGAATTTATCGCCCCTGACCGCAAACTCGGGAAACGGGCTGAACATATCCAACGCCGCCGGTCCGGGCAGCGTCACCATCAACACCAACGGCGTCATCAATGCCCGCAACTTCGGCATTTACGGCGGAAACAACGGTACCGGAGCGCTGTCGATCACGGCCAATGGCGATGTCATCAGCGCTGGCACCGGCGTGGCTAACCTGTCGCGCGGAATCATGGCCTTGAATTCTGGAACTGGAACGGACCTCAGCGTGACAACGGGGGTTGGTACCACTGTCAGCGGATTGCGATACGGCATTTTCAGCCTCAACTCCGGCACCGGATCAACAACGGTGACCGTCAATGGGGATGTCACCGCCGGCGGCACAACAGGCACTGACGTGGGCATCCTTGCGCGCGGCAATGTGGACGTCACAATGACGACGGCCGCGGGCACGACCGTCAGCGGTCAAGAGACCGGCATTTTTGCACGAGGCGGCGACGGCAACGGCAGCGTAAACGTCACCGTCAATGGCGACGTCACCGGGACTAACGATGACGGCATATATGCCAGGACCGGCAGCAGCGGCTCAATTGCGATTACCGTGGCGTCCACCAGCCAGGTCACATCCAACGGGACCGGAGCCGACGATTTTGCGATCGATACGTCGACTTTCTTCACCAGTTCCACCAGCCTGACTGTGGCCGGCACGTTGAACGGTGGCGCAGGCGGTGCGGTGCGGTTCCAAAATCTGGATGACAGGCTGGAATTGCACCCGACCGCGATCATCAACGGCACCGTGTTCGCCGGAGCCGGCACCGATACTTTTGCCCTGGGCGGAACCGGCGCCGGGAGCCTGGATGTCTCGCAGATCGGCCCGGCCGCGCAGTATCGGGAATTCGAGGTGTTCGAGAAGGTCGGCGCCAGCCAATGGACTCTGACCGGCACCAATACAAGCATCGCCGGTTGGACCGTGAATGACGGCGTGCTGTCGGTCCAGGGGACGATGCCGAACACCGCCTTCACGGTGAATGGCGGCACGCTGGCGCTGGTCGGCACCGGCAACATCTCGAGCGTCGGTCTCACCGGCGCCACCAGCGTGTTCGATATCTCCGCCACAACAGCGGGGGCGACGATCCCTTCGCTCTCGGGCGTGGCCGGCAGCGAGGTCGTGCTCGGCAATCAAACCCTGACGCTGTCGAACGCCTCAGGGACCTTCGGCGGCGTCATGTCCGGCACCGGCGGGCTGACGCTCAATGCCGGCACCGAGACGCTGACCGGCGCCAACAGCTACACGGGCGCGACGACCGTCAATGGCGGAACGCTGCTCGTGCACGGCTCCATCGCATCGTCTAGCGGCGTTACTGCCAACAGTGGCGCCACGGTGGGCGGCCTCGGGACATTGTCGTCCACAACAATCAATGGCGGCATTCTCTCTCCCGGGCCGCCGATTGGCACGCTGAACGTACAGGGCACACTTGGCTTCTCGCCGACGTCCACATACCAGGTGGACATCTCGCCCGCGACCAGCGACCGCACGAATGTAACCGGGTCCGCCGCGCTCGCCGGCACCGCGCACTTTGTCGCCCAACCCGGCACCTACCCGAGAGACTCGACCTATACCATCCTCAGCGCTGCTGGCGGGGTGAGCGGGACATTTACGGACTTGACCTTCTCATCCGACTTCCTCTGTGCGTGTCTCAGCTATGACGCCAACAATGTGTACCTGCATATCACAAGCACTGGGCTGACATTCGCGGGCGTCGGGCAGACCCCCAATCAAGTCGCGACCGGCGCCGCCGCCGAAGCACTCGGTACGGGCAATCCCATCCATGACGTGATCGTTCTCGGCAGTGCCGAACAGGCCCGCACCGCATTCGACCTGCTATCGGGAGAAATTCACGCCAGCGCCATCGGCATGATGCTCGACGATTCGCACCATGTCCGCGACGCAGTGCTCAACCGCCTGCGGTGGGGCTATGATAACAGTGCCGGTTCACTGCCGACCGCCCTCACCGGCAGCGCGGCATTGGCATACGGATCGGGCGACAAGCGGGCTTTATCAAGCTTCGCGATGGGGGCCGGCGACCGCAAGGGGCCTGTCATCGCGACATGGGCTCAGGCGATCGGAACATGGGGACATGCCGCCGGCGACGGAAATGCCGCCGCCTTGAGGCGCTCGGTCGGCGGCGTCATCAGCGGCTTTGACGTCACCTTTGACGAAAGGTGGCGGCTTGGATTCTCCGGCGGCTACACCCGGTCATCGCTGCACGTCGACGATCGGACATCATCGAGCAACGTCGACAACTATCATCTCGCGCTCTATGGCGGCGGTCAGTTCGGCATGTTCGGTTTGCGGGCCGGCATCGCCCAGACATGGCACGACATCACGACCAATCGCACGATCGCGTTCACGTCCGGGGAATCATGTTGCGCCTCTAACTTCGGCGATTCGGTGAAATCCGATTATCGTGGTCGAACCGTACAGGCATTCGCCGAGGTCGGCATTGGCCTTTCAGCGGGCGGCGCCAGGATCGAGCCCTTCTTTAACGTCGCTTATGTTGGCGTCCATACCAACGGTTTCACGGAGACCGGAGGGCCGGCGGCTTTAACCGGCTCGGCAAGCAACACCGAAGCCACCTACTCCACCGTCGGCGTACGCGCAGCAACCACGCTGTGGGCATTCGATATGATGGTGACACCGCATGCATCCGCCGCATGGCAGCGTGCGTTTGGCGACCTGAAACCGGACGCGTCACTTTCATTCGCCTCAACCGGCAGTGGCTTCAACGTTGTTGGCGTTCCAGTTGCGAAGGACAGCCTGCTGATCGAGGCGGGCCTCGACGTTCATCTGACTTCTGCCGCGACGTTGGGAATTTTCTATTCCGGCCGCATAGCGTCTGGAGTGGCCGATAATGGCATCAGCGGCCGATTCAGACGGCGCTTCTAATCAACAACCCGGCTTGATAGACCCGTTGGAGCAGAAGTCTAGCGCACGAGCGCCTTCACCTTCCTCCATGCCGGCGAGATGACGAACTCGACGATCGGAATGAGCGCGCCGCCGAGCAGGAGGCCGACGACGCCGGAGATCGCGGCGTGGGTTAGCCATTCCAGGACGGGACCAAGCGCCGGCGCCAGTGCGGAAATCGCATGCGCCGCGCTTTCGACGCCATGATGGATCTGCGGCGGGCCGTAATGTTCCAGGCCGTGGAGGACGATGCCGCCGCCGACCCAGATCATCGCTGCCGTGCCGATGATGCCGAGCCCGTTCAGAAAGAAAGGCATGCCGCGCACGAGCGCGCGCCCTGACGCCCGGCTGGTCCAGCCCAGCGCCGACGGCCGGTCGTTGCGCGCCAGCGCCACGCCAGCGTCATCGGCTTTGACGATCAGCGCGACAACGCCATAGACCGCGACGGTGATGCCGACCGCCACCACCGCCAGCACCAGCGCCTGCGTCACGATGTTGCCCGCGGGCACCGCGGCGAGCGTGATCGCCATGATTTCCGCCGACAGGATGAAGTCGGTCTTGATCGCGCTTGCGACCTTTTCGTCTTCCAGGGAATGCGGATTGAGCGCGACGGATTCGAGCTTCGCCTCGTGGGCATGGGCGCGGTGCGGCAGCACAGCCTCGACAACCTTTTCGGCGCCCTCATAACAGAGATAGGCGCCGCCGATCATCAGCAGCGGCGTGATGATCCATGGCAGGAAATAGCTCAAGGCCAGCGCCGCCGGCAGCAGAATGACGAGCTTGTTGCGCAGCGAGCCCAGCGCGATCTTTCCGACGATGGGCAGTTCCCGTTTGGCGGCGAAACCGATAACGTAACCCGGCGTAACCGCCGTATCGTCGATGACGACACCGGCCGCCTTGGCGCCGGCTTTCGCGGCCTGGCCGGCAACGTCGTCGAGGGAGGCCGCCGCGACCTTTGCCAGCGCCGCGACGTCGTCCAGCAGCGCAATCAGTCCGATGCTCACGAGCGACCCGTCACGAATTTGCCGAAGGAGACGAAAGTAAGACCGAATGTTTGCGCCAGATCAAGTGCAACTGGCGACGATGCGGGCCATATGGCCACTGAAAACGACCTTTCCAGACGCGGCGTTATCCAGCAATGTCCATTCGAAACCTCGGCAGTTTATTCCAGCCACGTTCCATTGCTGTCGTCGGGGCGTCCAACCGCCCCCGATCGGTCGGCCTCGCGCTGATGACAAATCTCGTCAAGGCGGGCTTCAAGGGGCCGATCTATCCGGTCAATCCCAATGAATCCGCCGTGGCCGGTCTGGCCTGCTTCGGCGATGCCGCCCTCCTGCCGGAGGCGCCGGATCTCGCCGTCATCGCGACGCCGCCCGATACGGTGGCGCCGATCATTGCCGAGCTTGGACAGAAGGGAACCAAGGCCGCCGTGGTGCTGACCGCGGGCTTTGAAGGAGCCGAAGGCAAGGTGCGCAGACAGCAGATGCTCGAGACGGCGCGGCCGCACCTGTTGCGGATCATCGGCCCGAACTGTCTCGGCATTGCCATGCCGGGGATCGGTGTCAACGCCACGTTCGCGCCGGCGCCCATCCTGCCCGGCAACCTCGCTTTGCTCACGCAATCGGGCGCGATCGCCACCAGCGTTCTCGACTGGGCGCAGCCACGCGGCATTGGCTTCTCCGCCGTGGTGTCTGTCGGCAACATGATCGATGTCGACTTCGGCGACATGCTCGATTACTTCGCCATGGACTGCGGCACCGACGCGATCCTCATCTACGCCGAGGGCCTTACCCAGGCGCGCAAATTCATGTCAGCGGCGCGGCGCGCCGCGCGCGTCAAGCCGGTCGTCGCCATCAAGGCGGGCCGCGCCGAGGAAGGCGCACGCGCGGTCAGCTCCCACACCGGCGCACTGGCCGGTGCCGATGCCGTTTACGATGCGGCCTTCCGCCGCGCCGGCATATTGCGCGTGACCGGCTTCGAGGAGGTCTTCGACGCGGCGGCGACACTGGCGCGCATGCCCAGGCAGGCGTCCAATGATCTGGTCATCGTCGGCAATGGGGGCGGCGCCGGGGTCCTCGCCACCGACCAGTTGATCGCGGAAGGCGGGCGGCTCGCCTCCCTATCCGCAGAGACGATCGCCAAACTCGATGCGGTGCTGCCGCGCACGTGGAGCCGCGCCAATCCCGTCGACATCATCGGCGACGCCGGGACCGAGCGTTATGCCCGCACCATGACGGCGCTGCTCGAGGACCCGGCTGTCCAGAATGTTCTGGTCATCTATTGCCCCACGTCGGTGGTCACGTCGGAGGAAGCGGCCGATGGTCTTATCAGCGTTCTGCCGGAGGGCGACAAGCCCGCGCGCAAGAACGTGTTCGCATCGTGGATCGGCGAGGCAACCGTCAAAAGTGGGCGGGCGCGGCTCGCGCAAGCGCACATTCCGACCTACGAGACACCCGAACGCGCGGTCCATTCCTTCATGCACCTCGTCCGCTACCGGCAGAGCCAGGAGCTGCTGCTGGAGACGCCCTCGGCCATCGCCCAGGTGCCGGCAAAGGAACGCGAAAAGGCGAGCACCTATATCCGGCAGGCTCTGGCTGATGGGCGTGAATGGCTCGATACGGTGGAGATTGCGGCCTTTCTGGACTGCTACGGCATTCCGTTTGTCCGGACCGCACACGCCGCCGACGGCAAAGCTGCGGCCGTGATCGCCGACGAATTCGACACGCCGGTCGCGCTCAAGATCCGATCGCGCGACGTCATCCACAAATCAGACGTCGGCGGCGTGGCGCTCAATCTCGTCGGCGCAGCGGCCGTCGAACGGGCCGCCGCAGCCATCACCGCGAGCGTATCGAAGAAACAGCCGCAGGCGCGGCTTGAAGGCTTTGTCGTTCAGGAAATGATCCAGCGTCCCGGCGCCTATGAGTTAATTGCCGGTGTGACGACGGACCCCGTGTTCGGCCCCATGATCCTGTTCGGCCATGGCGGCACGGCGGTCGAAGTCGTCCGTGACAAGTCGCTCGAACTGCCGCCGCTCAACACGGCCCTGGCCCGCGCGCAGATCGAGCGCACGCGTATAGCCTCGCTGCTCAAGGGATTCCGCAACCGTCCCGCCGCCGATATCGACGGTGTGGTCGCTGTTCTGATGCAACTCGGCAATATCGCCGCAGATCACGACGAGGTCAGCGAAATCGATATCAATCCCCTGCTCTGTGATGCGAACGGCGTGATCGCAGTCGACTGCCGGATCCGGGTTCAGCATGCGGCGGGTGCGCGGCAAGCGCGCATGGCGATCCGTCCCTATCCGCAACAACTGGAAAGCACGATGACCGCGGGAGGACGGCAGATTGCAATCCGGCCCATCAGGCCGGAAGACGAGCCGGCGCTGCGGGCGCTGGCCGAAGCCGTCGGCCATGACGGCCTGTGGCACCCGTTCTTCGCCCCGCTCCGTCACCCAAGCCACGACACTGCGGCACGGCTCACGCAGATCGACTATGAGCGGGAGATGACGCTTGTCGCCTTTGACGGCGAGCGCATGGCGGCGCTGGTCCGGTCGGTCAGCGATCCCGACTTCGAAACGGCCGAATGCGCCCTCCTCATGCGCCCTGACCGGGCCGCACACGAAGTTGGCGCCGGCGCGACGCGGGGTCTGCTGGCGGCGCTGGAGACGCTGGGCGTGCGCAACGCCGAGCTGCGCTTTCCGGCTAAAAAGGGCGAGCTGGCGCGCCTCGCTGACGAACTTGGCTTCAGGCGCATCTCAGCCGGCGCTGATAGCGTCTGCAGCAAAAGTCTAAAATAATGCGTCGTGACGAAACTCGCGGTTACGGCTTTCGGCCCGCACGCCGTGCATCACATTCGCATCGCGCTCATCAAGGATGGCCGCGCTCGGCCAGTACATGCTAAACTTATTAAAATGAATATGAGGAGTGCTGTGATGACTGATATGGCCACCGCGAAAGCCCGCCTTGAGGCACAGCTTGCAGAGCTGAAGGAGCGGCACATGCGCGTTGAGAAGGATTTGACCGAGCCGCTCGATGCCGATTCGTCCGAACAAGCCGTGCAGAAGGAGGACGACTCTTCGCTCGAAGGACAGGCTGCGCTCATCGCGCGTGAGATCGCCTCTGTCTCGCGCGCATTGACGCGGATCGAGAATGGCACCTATGGCCAATGCGTGCGGTGTGGCAACGAGATTGCAGCTCCACGCCTGGCGGCGCGCCCGGAGGCGGCCTTGTGCATCGAATGCGCGCGCCAGGAGCAGTCTGCCGCAGGACAGTGAGAAGGTCGTGCGGCGGCATCGGATTTGAAAACCCGAAACGGTGACGGAAAGAGAGTGACTGCATTGCGACATTTTCTCGCAGACTCTCGCGCGAGTTCGCCTCTGAACGTCCGATCCTTTTATGCTTAGCCGCATCGAGCCGGGCTCATGGCAGATTGAGATTGGCCTCGGTAGATGACCTACCGCGGTACCGTCCTCGTTTGCCCCTACAACGGCTTGTTTGTCCTCGCGATTGACCGAAATCATATCGTCATCCAACGAAGCATCTAAGTAGATCTCGTTGGACGAGTATGAGTCATCATGACGCGAGCAGGCAGCCTTGAGTACTTACGGCGCTCCGGAACCTTGGTGCTGTGTGTCGCAGGCTTTGTGTGCCTGCAGCGCCCCGCTGTCGCGGCCATACTCCTTGGGGCCGGGTTGGCGTTCTACTTGTTCCTGCCGGGTGCGGCACCGCCGCAAGGAGCGCTGATCCATGATCGGCTGCCTTCCATCATCATCCCGGACGCGCTGGGTTTCGCTTTGGTCAGCTTCTTTTTCGCCATGCCGTTCTGGTTCGGACAAGAAGACACCAGTCTGTTCGGCGGCATTCATCCCATGGCGGTCCTGACCTGGCCGCTGGCCTTCGGCAGTCTCGCGATCCTGGCCGTGGCGGCTCATCGTGCGAGCGCCTGGCTGCGTATCGAAGACGAGGGTCTGCGGCTGGCGTCCGCCCGCCAGATACATCACATACCCTACGGCGCGATCGTCGGTGTCGAGCCTTACAGGAGCGGCCTTCCCGCCTGGGTTCGTGCGCTCGTGCCGTGGCTCGCCGCGACCGGACGTTACACGGCGGCGGGGGCCGTTGCGCTGGCGCGGGATACCACCGGTGTGCGGCTGCGTCTCGCAAATGGACGCTCGGCCGTGATTCCGCGAGATGGCTTCGAAAGACCTTACCGGCAGGTGCGCGCGGCGCTTGTGGCGCATGGCGTCGCGTTCGATCCGGCAATGACGCGTGCAGGATCAGACAAATTGGAGAATCAAGGTGCCTAGAGTCTTCTCCGCCGGCCTTCGGTGGCTGGCTGCCCTGATCTTGATGACGATGTTCGGCAGCGGGATCGGCTTGGCCGATGAGTGGACCGCCTACCGGATGGGAGACGTTACATTCGAAGCGCCCGCGGACTGGAAGGTCACACGCCAACAAAGGGACCGTGCCTTCGTCCTGCAGAGCCCGAAGCGCGATTTCGAGTTGCGCGTCGAATGGTGGTTCCAGGACGAGCCGATCCTCGGGTACGACGTCATCAAATCCCACAAGAGGATCAAGGTGGCGGGCAAGCCGGCCACCTACATTCATTCGGTGTTCCCGAACGGGCAGACCCTGATGGTCGTGCTCGACGAAAAGCGCCGGGACGGCCGCAAGCTGCTGCTGGTCCTGGAATCCACGGCACGCGAACTGTCCGCCATCTCGCCGCTCTTCGACGACCTCCTGGCGCGTATCCGTTTCGGTAAATCATCGGCCGCAACGCCAAAACGACGGGTGAACGGCAAGACGAAACAACAAGCCGAGAAGGAACAAGCCAAGCAGCAACAATCCGGACAGACTGCCGGCGCCGCGGCGATCGATCGCAATGTACTGCATGACGCCGCGGGGCAGTTCGCGCTTCGCTATCCGGCAGGCTGGCGCAAGGGCGTCACGGAACGTGACGGCACCCGCGTTGTCACATTGTCGTCACCGGACGGACAGGCGCTCATCCTCATCGCGGCGCTCACGGGAACGGCCGAGCGTGATCTGAGCGGCCGCGTCGAGGACTTCGAGGGCATGTACTATGACAACTCAGTCCTGCCCAACAGCATTGAAGGCGACGGCGACCTGCGCATCGGTTCCCTTGAGGGCCGGTATGTCGACATGCTCGCGCAGATATATCCGGTGGAAGGCGTGCGCCTCGCTTTCTCCGAAGGACGTTCCTGGCTGTTCAAAGCGACCAGCGGCGACCGCGCCTATATCGCGGCCTTCTTGCATGCGCGCTCGGCCCCCGCGGCCTTGCAGGCAACACTGAACGAGAGCGTCAAGAGCCTGCGCACGGGAGCGGACGCCGTTGCCCTGGTGAAAAGCGGGCCGGCGGAGCCGGTCGCCGCGCCGGTGCAGCGGCAAACACCGCTGTCGCCCCAGATGAAAGCGGTCGCTCGCCATATCGCCGATGATTGCGAGGCCGTTGCACTCACCGCCTGGAACCATTCGACACTCGCGGTAATCCGCAAGCGCAAGCAGGCCCGTCTCGAATGGGTCATGTTATGCCGAAACCGGAGCTATCCGGTTTACGGGATCAATTTCGACTATGACCCGCAGGGCCGCACCAGCGATTTCTTCAATCCGCTTTACGATGAGATGCTGAGTGGCAACGGGGACGCTCGCTTCTCCTTCGTGTCGCTGCGCGACAAGCTCATCATCGACGTCGCCCGCCCCGCCAAGGATGCCCTTTCGGTTGATTTTCGCGAGGTGCCGGATCTGGACAGTGCGCCCGCAGATCGCGGCGGCGCCATTAGTCCGCCCGGCGTCGAGGCCAAACCCGACAAACGGCAGGCGACCGATTCGCCTCAAGACGCGGCGGCGGGACGCACCGCATCGCCCGCGCGGCCGTACTTGCCTGCGCCCGAGGATGAGGAAGCGCGGGTCTGGCTCGGCCCGGTTTCCTTCGAGCCGCCCCTCGGCTGGCAGCTGCAGCCGGACGATTCAGGGCGCTTGATGACGATCGTTCGGCCCGACGCGGGGGCCGACATACTGGTCATCCTGTGGCCTGCGGACCGTCCGATGCCGAGCTCCGGCATCGAACGCATCGAGCATGACGTGATCGCCGGTGCGCCGGCTATCCGCCTGCGTGAAAAATCCGGTGAGATCGAGATCGACCACATCTTCTTCGAGGAACCGTTCGCCGACGGCTCGCGACTTTCCATCGCCTATCGCGCAATCGGTGAGCCGGTGGAGGACGGAGCGCCGCTGCTGGAGTTGTTGCTCGCGAGCCTCGACAGGACGCGACCTGCGCCGGGCGGACCGACGTTGTGGATGCCCGGGCAACGAATGGTGGCCGATCCTTTCGAAAATCTCGACACGTCCGAATTCGTCCAGGCGTCGCGGAATTGAGGTGAATCATGAATTTTCGCCATGCGCTCCGCGCCCCCGCCACCGTAATTGCATGTATGCTCTGGTTCGCTCCTGCCGCCGCCCAGCCGACAACAATCCTTGAAGACGCGAAGGCGGCGATCGCGTCCTATGCCGACGAAAGGGCCAAGGAAGCGATCAAGGATCAGTCCAAGGCGGCGATCATCGCCCTTTACAAGAAGATCTACCGTTCGGGCGCGAACAAAAAGCTGGTGCGCACGCTCGGAACGGTCGCTCTCTCAGCGGAGGAGATCAACAAGCTCGCCGAAAACGCCGCCAACGCAGCCCTTCTGGGGGACCCGGAGGCCGTCAAGGCAGCCTCGGCCCAGGTCGCCGTGGCGCTTGGGCAGACGTTGACCAAGGGACTGACCGACCCCGAGCTTCGCGGGCAGATGGGCGCGCTGCTTGGTGGCGTCGACAAGATCAACGAAATATCCGACGTCCTCGGCCAGGCCGCGGGCGGCGATCCGACGGCGGCCTATGAATTTGCCGGCCGGGCGCTGATCTCCATGACGCCGGCCGCGGCCGTCTTCACCGCCGCGGAAACGACAGTCGGAGTGATGAAATATCTGCAGGGAAAGTTCGTCGACGGCAATATCGAGGAACTTTACCAGAAGTATAAGAGCGGAGACGAACAGACGCAGGCCGACATTCGTGTCCAGCTCCAGACTGCGGGTCTCTATTCATATATCGTCCGCGATCATCGCATGGATCTTGCACAGGAACGCGCCGATTCCATCGCCGCTGCGACGGCCGAGCCCAGCGACCGGGTGCGGGAACGACTGACGGCGGCGAACGAAGCCGAGGTGGTGGACAATATCCTGCGGACGTTCGCGGCGCGTGCCAAACAGGATAGCGCCGCGGCCACGGTGGAGTACGAGCGAAAGCAGGCGGAGGCGCAAGCCGCGGCTATGATCGATGCCCTGGACGTCGCTGCGCGCGGCAAGTTCGGCAGGGACTGGTCCAACGCCATTTCGGTCAATCTCAAGACCTTCACCCGGGTCGTACGCGACCGTCTGACGAAGGACGGGGTCCTCGATCCGGCCGACCCGCGCCACATCCGTGCGATGGCGCAACTCCTCTCGACCCGGCTTGTCTACGGCAAGGATTCGGACGAATACCGCAAGCAGCTCGCCGGCTTCCAAGAGTACCGGCGTGTGCTGCAGAACC
>JAEZEY010000200.1 GCA_023432845.1 Pseudomonadota bacterium | reverse complement strand
CCGAAGCGGTCAAGGAAATCGAAGGCGCGCTCGCCAAGGGTCCGCGCCGTGGTCCGAAGCCCGCCGAAGAGGCCGGCTCCGACGACGCCGCCGAGGAAGAAGCCGCCTGAAAGGATGAGGATTGAGGTGGAATGCCTCTGGACCTCAAACCGACAGACGGACAAGATTTTCAACACAAAAGCCCGGCAGCGATGCCGGGCTTTTTTGTTGCCGAACCTTGTCGGCTCCGCTGGCATTGTCATTCATCTTCTGCATTTGACTTCATGCGTCGAGCGGCAAGAATTGAAGCACTCGAGGACGCCTCCAGAGGCAGGCCATGCTCAAGTCTTCATTCGCCGCCGCGCTGTTACTCTCATTCGAGGCGGTCGTCGCAGCCGCATTCGCCGCCGAAACCAAGCCGCCCCCGCCTGTTGCCATCGAGGAGATTTACACGACGCAGGCGGTAGTCACCGGCAATGACGAGCGCAACCGGCCGCTCGGCTTCAGGCTGTGCTTCGATGACGTGCTGGTGAAGGCTTCGGGCGACGCCACCATTCTCGACGCGCGGGGTGTGCCTGCGCTGGCCGCCAAAGCCGGCGATTATATCGACAGCTTCTCCTATTTCGATCGTCTGTCCGGCCGCGCCATTCATGACGAGCAAGGCAGCTACGACCGGCCCCATTTCCTCACCTGCCACTTCAATCCGGCGAAGATCGACAATGTACTGGCCTCGCTCGGCCGCAAGACCTGGAGGGGCAAGCGGCCGGCGCTGACCATGATCGTCACGGTGCGGGGACTTCTGCAGGCCGGCCGCCCGCGTGATGGCGTGCTCGCCGCCGACGGCGATTTCCATCCGGACATGCGCGAGGCACTCGGCAATGCCGCCACGCGCTACGGCATGAAAGTGTTGCTGCCGGCGGCTGAGCCGCTGCACGCTGCCGGCATCACGCCGCAGACGCCGGCAAAGGCCATCCGGGCCAAGGCGGAGCGGCTGACGTCGCTGGCGGGCGGCGACCTGCCGCTGATCGGCACTTTGACCTGGAGCGACAAGGCGCATGGCTGGATTGCGACGTGGCACATCGAAGCACAGGGCAGCAACTTCACCTGGTCGGCACGCGGCATCAACTACGACGAGGCGTTCCGGGTGGCGATGCGTGGCGCGATGCGTGCGCTGTCCGGCAATGGCGCTCCGGTGACCGAACTTCAGCGGTGAGCGGCGCGTCAGCCGCCGAACAGGTTGAACAGGAAGAACCCGGACCGTTCACGCTGCTGCGGAAGCTCCGCGATTGCCGGTCCGCGCTCGCGAACGCGGGTGGGCTGCGCCACCTGCTGGCGCGCGGGCGCACGCTTTTTGAGCCGGGCGTTCAGCTCGGCGACATATTTGGGATCGACGAGAACTTTCTGCTCGAGGTGAGCAAGCGGCATCGGCGTCGACACGCGGTTGCCGATGATGGGGCCCTGCAGCAGCGGATCCAGCGGCTCAATTGGCGGATTGTCGTAAACCTGCGGTGACACTGCGACATAAACAGGCGCCGCAATCAGGCCGAGAACACCAAAGATGGCGCCTGCGTAAATCGCAACCGACCCGCCGAGCCCTCCATCGGCCATTTCCTGCAGGAACTCTTCACGTCCGGACCAATCCATGCGGGACAAACCACGGGCGGGCGATGCGTTCCAGCGGGCGGCGAGCCGTCGCAGTGGGCAGGATTGGGGCGATTTCCGATGCACGGGTTCGAGCGGCCAAGAACCGTTTGCCTCACCTAGTCGCAGAGGTATGATGCCCCGGAACAAAACGACAAACGTCCAGGGAGAATGCAATGACTGCCATCGGCGGCTATGTCGCGCCGACCGCCAGCTCTGATGAGTTTGGCATCCATTCACTCGACCAGTTCGTGCTCGCCGTTCCGGACGTGAACGTCGCGGACGAGTTTTATACGAACTTCGGTCTCAACATGGTGCGCAAGGGCAATTCCTTGCAGCTCAAGACCTTCGGCCACGACCATGCCTGGGGCTCGGTCATCGAGGGCAAGACCAAGGCGCTGCACCATCTGTCGTTCGGCTGCTACGCCGAGGACATCGACCGCCTCAAGAAGCGCATCGAGGGCCAGGGCATCAAGCTGATCGACCCGCCGCCGGGTTTTGAGTCGAACGGCTTCTGGTTCCGCAACCACGAAGGCATTCTGATGGAAGTGAAGGTGGCGCCGAAGGTGTCGCCGGATCAGAAGGCCGTCAGCGAATGGGTGACGGTTGGCCCGAACCAGGCCGCCGCGACGACGCGCGCCGCTTCGCCGGCGGTGCGGCCGCGCCGCCTGTCGCATGTGCTGATCTTCACCTCCGACGTTCTGAAGTCGATCGAGTTCTATGAGCGCACGCTCGGCCTGCGCCTGTCGGACCGTGCTTCCGACCTCGTCGCCTTCATGCACGGTATCCACGGCAGCGACCATCATTTGCTGGCGCTGGTGAAGTCGTCGGCACCGGGCTTCCATCACTGCTCGTGGGACGTGACGTCGATCAACGACATCGGCCTCGGCGCCATGCGCATGCACGACAAGGGCTACCAGAAGGGCTGGGGCCTCGGCCGCCATGTGCTCGGCTCGAACTATTTCCACTACATCATGGATCCGTGGGGCTCGTTCGCCGAATATTCCTGCGATATCGACTACATTTCGAAGGAAGAGCGCTGGCCAGCCGCCGACCACAAGCCGGAAGACTCGTTCTATCTGTGGGGTCCGGACGTGCCGCGCGAATTCACGCTCAACCGTGAAGCGGGCGAGCAGTAGCAAGTTCAAGATGCAAAACGAAAGGGCCGGGCATGCCCGGCCTTTTTTGTCTTCTCGCCTCGGTGATCTACTCCATCACCAGCTTTACCTTCTCGCCCGGCTTGAGCTTGTCGTTTGCCGAGAAGCCGTTGAGCAGCAGGAAGCGAGCGAGTTTGTGGTCGCTGGCCATGCGGTCAGCGAGCTTGTCGATGGTGTCGCCGGACTTCACGGTGACGATACGGATGTGCAGCGGCTTCACGCCGGCGCTTTCCTTCAGACTCATGCGGCGGAAAGTCGAGACCGACTCGCGGAAGGCGCGGTCGTTCTCGGCGGAGAGGCTGCGCGCCGCAAATATGAAGCGATAGACGTCGCTGCCAAAGCGCACCGCGAACAGCCGGAACGACCAGCGCTCGCCCTTCGCCGCGGCCGTGGCGGCCGGGAAGCCATTGATGGTGAACTCCTCGGCGCTCGACGGATCGACATTGTCGATCCAGCCCGATCTCAGGTAGTCGCTCAGGCGCTGTTCCGCCGGCACGCTGACCACGTCGAGCCGCAGCGCCTCGTCGCCGCCGTCCTTGAGACCGAGCACCGCCTGCGCGGTATTGTCGAGCGAGAAGCGCTCGGGCGCGACGAAAGTGAAGCCGAGCTTGGGATGCAGGAAGCGCCGGCCGCGGGCGAAGCCTTCGCTCGGGTCCTCGCCGTAGACCATGCCGTCGATGGCGGCGAGGTAGGCGTCGCGATCGCGCGTACCATTGCCCGGCCCGCCGACCTGGCGCGCATTGGCGAGCGCGTTCTTGACGCGCTCCGGCGTTCCCGGATGGCTCGACATGAAGTCGACGGCCTGCGGATCGATGTTCTCGGTCTTGCGGCCACTTTTGAGATCGGCGTTGCGTTGCATCGCGGTGAGGAAGCGCGCGGCGCCGAAGCTGTCGAAGCCGGCGCGTGACGAGATGCCGACGCCGATGCCGTCGGCCTCGAACTCCTGGGCGCGCGAGAAGCTCGCCAAAGTCAGCTTCGATTTGGCCAGCGCCAGCGCGCCCATGTTCGGGTCGCTCAGCACTTCGCTGACCACCTGGCTGACCAGTGCGTTCTGGCGCGCCTGCTCTTCGCGGATCGCTGCGTGGCGCGCGATCACGTGGCCCATCTCATGCGCCAGTACCGAGGCGAGCTCGGCCTTGTCGGCGGCGAGCGCGATCAGGCCGCGCGAAATGTAGAGATTGCCGTTCGGCAAAGCGAAAGCGTTGATCGCCGGCGAATTGAGCATCGTGACCTGGTACTTCAGGTCCGGCCGCTCCGAGGCCGCGACCAGCTTTGCCACCGTCTGCTCGACTTCGACCTGCAGCCGGGGGTTCTCGTAGACACCGCCATATGAGGCGAGGATGCGCGCGTTCTCGCGCACGGTTGCTGTCGGCGGCGCGTCGCGTTCGATGGTGCGCGGGATCGGCAGCGAGACCTGGCGCGGTGCGTTGGGAGCCTGCGTGCAGCCGCCGGCCAGCACGGCCAGCAACGCCGGCCAGGCAAGCCAGGCACGCCACACGCGCGGCTTCCGCATACTCGATTGGCTCACCGTGTTACGCATGGTCTAGTCAATCAACTCGATCTGTTCGGGCACGGTCACGTCGATGATCGGACCGCGGCGCCGCTCAACAATGCCGCGCACCCGGATGCGACGGCGTTCCAGCATTTTCGGCTCAACCCCGGCGGCAGCGAAATTACGCTCTTCCCGTTTCGGGATAGTGACTGCGAAATCCCGCGTCCAGCGCCGCCCGAAGTTGACATAAATAGTGGCCCCGCTCTCGCGAACCGACAAGACTTGGCCCTCAACCAGAGCGAATTGCCCCAATTCGGCGGCCAACCTGGTTAAATTTTGGGAACTCAAAGGGGCGAAATTGGGGTCGGCCCACAGGCCGAGGCGGCCGGCGCGGGCGGCCTGCTCGGCCCGGAAAAGGAACTCGGCGCAGCTCTTTGCGCCGACGCGGGCCGCCACACGGGCCTGTCCGGCCTTGATGAGGGCAATTTGCAGAAGTTCCGGACTATCGCCAGCCGTTGCAAAAGCGATGACGCGGCCGTAGCGGTCATCGCCGACGCTTTCAAGGCGAACGTCCCTGCCCGCGGTGAGGGCGCGCAAAGCGGTACCATCGGCCGGCGCTTCGATGCCGGCGAGACGAATCTCGCGGCCGTCGGCCAGCGTGAGCGTGCGGCCATCGTGTACGGCCGCGACGGTGGTGGTTCCTGCTGGCGTGCCCTTGCACGGCGGCTCCGCGCGCGCTGGGGCAACGGCTGCGACATTCACGGCAAATGCCAACAATGCACGCGCAAACATGCGGCCATTGTCGGAACAGCCGAGCCGCGCCGTCAATGTTTATAGATCAGGTTTTGTCGCCGGCCGCGCCAGGAAGTCGAAGTCACAGCCTTCGTCGGCCTGCTGGACATGCTCGCGATAAAGCTTGGCGTAGCCGCGCTGCGCCACCTCGGGTACCGGCGGCGCCTGCCAAGCGTCGCGGCGCTTCTTCATCTCGGCGTCGTCGATCAGCACATCAATGCGCCGCGCCTTGACGTCGAGGCGGATGCGATCGCCGGTCTTGACCAGCGCCAACGGCCCGCCGGCGGCGGCTTCAGGACTGATGTGCAGTACTATTGTGCCGAAGGCGGTGCCGCTCATGCGCGCGTCGGAGATGCGCACCATGTCCTTGACGCCCTGCTGCGCCAGCTTCTTCGGGATCGGGATATAGCCGGCCTCGGGCATGCCGGGCGCGCCGATGGGCCCGGCATTGCGCATGACCAGGACATCGTCCGCGGTGACGTCGAGGTCCGGATTGTCGATACGCGCCGTCATGTCGGCGACCGAATCGAACACCACGGCGCGGCCTTCGTGCTGCATCAATTTGGCCGCCGCCGCGCCCTGCTTGAGCACGGCGCCGCGCGGCGCCAGATTGCCGCGCAGGACTACGAGGCCGCCCTCGCTCTTCAGGGGCGCATTGCGCGGGCGGATCACGGTCTGCCCCGGCACGTCCTCGAAATCCTGGATGGCGTCGCCGAGTGTACCGCCGGCAACGTGCCTGGCATCGAGCGCCAGCAGATCCTTCAGTTCCTGCATCAGCCGCGGCACGCCGCCGGCCTGATGGAAATGCTCCATGTAGTGCTGGCCGGTGGGCTTGAGATCGACCAGCACCGGGGTGGTGCGCCCGACCTCGTCGTAGGTCTCGAGCGCGATTGGATTCTTGGTGCGGCCGGCGATGGCGGAAAGATGCACCACGCCATTGGTCGAGCCGCCGATCGCCTGCAGCATCACGATGGCGTTGCGGAACGCGGCTTCGGTCAGGATCTCCGACGGCTTCGGCCCGGCACCCTTGGCCATCTCGGCGGCGCGCTTGCCGGTCAATTCCGCCATGCGGACGCGGTCGGCATGAACCGCGGGAACCGAGGCGCTGCCGGGCAGCGACAGGCCGAGCGCCTCCATCATGCAGGCGATGGTGGACGCTGTGCCCATGACGCCGCAGGTGCCGACGGAGGGCACCAGCCGCTCATTGGCGCGCTCGATGTCCTCGCCGCTCATGCGCTCGCCGCGGAATTCGCCCCACAGCCGGCGGCAATCGGTGCAGGCGCCGAGTTGCTCGCCCTTGAAATGACCGACCAGCATCGGCCCTGTCGGCAGCACGATGGCGGGTTTGTCGGCGCTGGCCGCGCCCATCACCTGCGCGGGAATGGTCTTGTCGCAGCCGCCGATCAGCACCACGGAGTCGACCGGCAGCGCGCGGATCATCTCCTCGGTGTCCATCGCCATCAGATTGCGCAGGAACATCGAGGTCGGGAACGCGAAGCTCTCGTGGATCGAGATGGTGGGGAACACCATCGGCATGGCGCCGGCCAGCATGACGCCGCGCTTCACCGCCTCGATGAGCTGCGGCACGTTGCCGTGACAGGGGTTGAAGTCGGAATAGGTGTCGGTGATGCCGACGATGGGGCGGTCGAGCGCGTCGTCCGAATAGCCCATGCCCTTGATGAAGGCCTTGCGCAGGAACAGCGAGAACGCGGTATCGCCGTAGCTGGTCAGGCCTTGCTTCAGTCCGCTTGCCATTAAATTCCGACCGTCATCGGCAAAACGCCCGTGCGCCCGGCGCGCCGGGTCGTCTGGCCGTCGCGCGGATCATAGAGGGAGATTTCCGGGGCGCAACAACGCCTCATCCGATGGTTCGTTCGAGCAGTTTGAGCCAGTTTTCGCAAGCGATCTTGGCCATCAGCGCCTCGGAATAACCCTTCGCCCGCAACGCCTCGAACAATACCGGCAGCCCGGAGGCCGAGCCGATCGCTTGCGGCACCATGGCGCCGTCGAAATCGGAGCCGAGGCCGACATGATCCTCGCCGAGCTTCTCCAGCAGATAGTCGAGGTGTTGCACCATCAGATCGATGTCGGCGTCGGGGCGCATCAGGCCGTCCGGCCGCAGGAAGCCGGTGGCGAAGTTCAATCCCACCATGCCGCCGGTGTCGCGGATGGCGGCGAGCTGCCTGTCGGTGAGATTGCGCGGGCTTGGGCACAAGGCATGGACGTTGGAGTGCGTGGCGACCAGAGGCGCCTTCGACAGCCGCGCCACGTCCCAGAAGCCTTTTTCGGTGATGTGCGACAGGTCGATCAGTATTCGCAGCTCATCGCAGACGCGCACCAGATCTTCGCCCGCGGCGGTGAGACCGTCTCCAGTATCGGGGCTGGAAGGAAAGCGGAACGGCACGCCGTGGCCGAAGATGTTGGGCCGGCTCC
Source organism: Pseudomonadota bacterium (assembly GCA_023432845.1). Lineage (GTDB taxonomy): Bacteria > Pseudomonadota > Alphaproteobacteria > Rhizobiales > Xanthobacteraceae > Pseudolabrys. The sequence goes on along the minus strand of JAEZEY010000200.1, from coordinate 8,257 downwards.
ACACCGGACCGAGCGAGCGCAAGCCAGCAGCATAGAGCACGTCGAGGAAGTGGAGCTTGTCGTCGATGGCCTCGGCGCCTTCGATGTGCGGGACGGCAGCCAGCGCGCCGCGCGCCATGGCGGCCTTGATCTCGGCAACGTTGCGGCAGACCGCGACCGCGCCTTGCGAGGCCCGTTCCACCTTCACCAGCATCGCCAGTTCACCGACGATCGAAGCGCGGGCTTCGTCCATCGGCAGTGGCGGCGGCAGGGTCGGGAAGCTTGAGCCATCAGCGGGCTGCTTGACCGCTCCGGCCGGTCGTGCCGGCGGTGAGAACAGCGCGAACAGCCCGCCGGCCAAGGCGCCGGCCCGCGCCTTCTTCAGGTCGATGTGGCCGGCCTCCTCGCCGCCCAGGAAATCGGCAACGGGGTCCGCCGATGTGGAGCGATAAAGGCGCAGCAGGACGTCGTTGTGGCCGTCGAAAACCGGAATAAGTGGGGACATCATTTCTGCCCGAAATGCACCTTGAATCGGTGCACCCTAGCACGGAGCGGGGCGGATAGTGTCGGCTCGGTCCGTGGCTCTCGACTTGACCGGCAATGCATTCGCCCGGAAAGTCGCGCCTACAACGGGTCGGGCCAACGATGAGATCAACAGTTCTCCGAAGCGGGTTTGCAGTTTTCGTCGTTGTGCTGCTCGGCTTCTCCGGCGCAGCGAGCGGCCAGACCCTATGGACGGTGCCCGAGGTTGGCGCGCTGCCGCGCGACGCAGCCGGCATGCAGATCCGCGAGGGCCGCGACCTCATCACAGCCACCTATGCGCATATCGGGCCGAACGTTGCGGAATCCGCCAAGCGCTACGCCGGCAACAATCTCGCCTGCACCAATTGTCATCTCCAGGCCGGCACGAAGAAGTTCGGCCTGCCGCTGTTCGGCCTGTTCGGACAGTTTCCGCAATACTCTGCGCGGTCGGGCGCCGATATCAGTATCGAGGATCGCATCAATTCCTGCATGACGCGCAGCATGAACGGACGCGCGATGCCGGACGACGCGCCCGAAATGCGGACCATCGTCGCCTACATCAAATTCCTGAGCACCGGTGTGGCGGGCCGCGAGCAGTTGCCGGGCATGGGCACCGGAAAGATGCCGGAATTGTCGCGTGCCGCCGATCCCAAACGTGGTAAGGCCATTTACGCGCGTGTCTGTGCCGAATGCCATAACACCGACGGCTCCGGCATTCGCATTGGATTGGCGCAAGGCGCATTGGGTTACATGGTGCCGCCGCTGTGGGGCGCGGACAGCTTCAACGACGGCGCCGGCATGGCGCGGCTGATCACCTTCGCCAACTTCGTGCATTACAACATGCCGCACGGCGTCGACTATCTCGATTCGCGGCTGACGCCGGCGCAGGCTTGGGACGTCGCGGCCTATGTCGTGTCGCAGCCGCGGCCGAAGCGCGAGGGGCTGGACAAGGATTTTCCGGACCTGCTCGCCAAGCCGGTCGATGCGCCGTTCGGCCCCTATGCTGACGGCTTCAGCGCCGCGCAGCACAAATACGGCCCCTTCGCGCCGATCCGGGCGGCGATTGCTAAACTCAAGCGCGCCCGGCAGCAGTAGTTCTGGCCGCAAACGGCCCGATTTTCGGGGGCTGTGCACGCCGCGAAACAGTGTGCTACATCGCGGCGCACGGTCCCGTAGCTCAGCAGGATAGAGCAGCGGTTTCCTAATTCGAGGGCCTTGAGGTAGAAACGGCAGACGGATCATGCGCTTGTCCGGTGCCGGTCGAGGCCGAGCACCGGATAGGTACCGAAAACACGGAGTGTCCCGGTAGCTCAGCTGGATAGAGCACTGGTTTCCTAAACCAGGGGTCAGGGGTTCGACTCCCTTCCGGGACGCCATCTCTCCGTGTCGTCGCCAAGCAAAGAGTGCGCCGGTCCTCGTAGACGCATTCGACGAAGGCCAGCGAGAAATTCTATGCACAGTGGGCCAAGTGAAGTTAGTGGCCGCGCTGCAAGTCGATGAATGTGTCTAGTCGTCGTCCTGATGTCCAACGGGTGGCGCGCCGGCGATGGTGAGCAGCTCACGGTGATAGCGCGTGAGGCGAGCGAAGTGTGCGTCCATGGAACGGGCGATTTCGGCGGAATCCTTTACATTGAGGTAATGTGAGATCATCTGGCCGTAGTGCTCGATCTGCCGCGGCAGTCGGATCGCGGGGTTGAGGCGATCCTTAATGTCCTCATCTCGGAGCACCTGCACTTGGTCGAGCGGAGCCGGGATCGTGACCGGGTTCTTCGGAGGCTTGAACACCTCGCCGTTCATGAGTGGCGACTTCGCATTGAGCTCATGGAAGAGCGCCGCCTCCATGTCGTCGATCTGGTGCGCCGGCGTGGGCCACGTGCGCACCCAGGCTACCTCCCACACGTCGATCATCCGGTTTGCGATGACGTCGGAGCGGGCGGACGTGAGGTGCCGTTGCACGCGGCCTCTGATGCCGCGCTCCTTCACGGACGTGGCCTGCCCTACGTAAACCGCCACGTCATTGAGGTCATATAACACGTAGACTCCGATTTCCCCCGTCAGGGTGGATACAGCCTTTTCGCGGAAGACGATCTCCGCCGGTCGGAGCGTGCTCTTAGCCTCAGCCATGGGCGCAACGGATATCTGAGTCGCGGCCGGCGAAACATCGCTCAACTCAAAAAACGGGCGATCGTCACCAGCTCCGAGAGGTCATGCTCGAAGAACGTAACGCCGGCCCTGATCTGGTCGTCGAGGTAGTGGATCGCTTTCGGGCGCCTCGACCTGGACGGCTTTATCCGAGCGTAGGAGTCGAGGAAGAGCCGGTACGAATGATCGCTCTCGTGTGCGATGTAGTGGCGCACGCGCAGGCACCTGGTCAGGGATTCCCGGTGCACCTGCTCGAGTTTGGTGAAAGGCCGGCCGCCGTGGAAGAGGAGCCGGGCGATCTCAGCCGTGCGTTCGAATGGGAGATAATCGACGTAGTCGCGGCCCCGCAGCATGATGGTCTTCACGATCTTCGGCCGCTGCTCCACGAGCCGCTGGGACCACTCGACGCTGTCACCGTTAGCGAGGTTCCGCGCGCTCCAGCTTACCCTGCCGCACGCGAGCGCGTGTATTTGGTCCTCCAGGAAGGATTCGAACGACCGGACGGCCACCAGATAGAGGCCCTGGAGTGCATACGCGCGAGCCTGCTTGAAGGCGCGCGTGGACGTGAGCTGTGCATTGAGCACGTCCCGGCCGGCCATGAGCTTCCTAATGGTCGACTGGAAATCGTCGACGGGCGTCATCGCTAGAGCCTGCTTGCAATGTAATCCGTTAGTGCATTGCGATTGGTCTTCCGTCCCGGCCGGCTAAGGAGTGCCTCTTGCACGTTCGCGGGAAGCGCGGCGCGCTTATCTTCATCCAGCTTCGCGGCAAGCTTCTTGAGCTTATCGGCGAGCCCCGTGACCTTCTTCTTCGTAGCGTCCTTCTTGAACGGAGGCTTGCCATACGAGAGCTGGTTGAGCGCGGCGAGGAGCGGGTAGAGGATGATCCGGTTAGAAAGCGGCGAGCCCTTCATCTCCTCGCCGTAGGCGTCGTCCACGTCCTCGAGCAACGAGTTGAGGCGCTTCTCGATCACCGCGCGCTCGGCGAACTTTTTGTCGTAATCGTCGTAGAACTTGTCAATGAGGTCTTGGCTCTTCTCGGAAACGCCGGCCAGCATCATAATGTAGAGCTCGCTGACGAACTCGGCCTCGTCCATACGCGCGATGTTGTCCTCCGAGAAGACGCCCCAGTTTCGCCAGAGGTCGAGTGACGCGTACGACAGGTCGTACACGGACTGGATGAAGCGGCCGAAGTACTCCGCGTTGCGGAGCTCCTGGCGGTTGAGCTTCGTGCCGGTCGCATTCATGCGCCTGAAGATGTCGAGCACCTGCTGGTCGGAGGTGTCATTCGGCAACACGTGCGTCGAGAACTGGTAGTCGAGGATGCGCTGCTTGTACTCCTTCGATAGCTTGTCGAACGTCGTGTCGGCGATCTCGGGGTTATGCGTCTCCGTGACGGTGAAATCGTCGCGGGTCGCGTCGAAGTCCTTGAGCAGCTTCTTGTCGACGAAGGAGAGCACGGTCCTAATGCGCTGCTGGCCATCGACGACCTCGCGCTTCGTGGTCAGGGTCTTGGTGTCCGTGATCTGCCGCAGGAAGATGATCGGCGTCGGCAGCCCGCGTACGATGGTGTCAATGAGATATGACTTCGCCGACTTCTTCCACACCGGCCGGCGCTGAAAGCTCGGGCTCAGGTCGAGCTCACCGGTCCGCATCCAGGAGATGAAATCGCCTATCGTGAATTGCGTCCGGGTGATGTTGGCGGTCTTCACCATCGCAAGTCCCTATCGCTTTCCGCGGCCCGGCTTGCCCAGCATCCTACGGAGCCGGGCGAGCAGCTGCTCGTCTTTCAATTCACATTCCCAAATCGTGTGAACGCGCCACCCAGCCGCGGCGAGGACAGTCGCCGCGCGGCGGTCCCGCTCGCGATTCTTGCCGATCTTAGCAGACCAATACTCGGAATTTGCTTTCGGCTGCCGATTTCCACGCTTGCACGAGTGGCCGTGCCAAAAACAGCCGTGGATGAAGAGCACGGTCTTTCTGGACGGGAATACGAGGTCTGGCTTGCCGGGGAGGTCACGCGCGTGAAGCCTATAGCGGTAGCCGGCCCGATGGAGGAGCGACCGGACCTTGAGCTCGGGCGACGTGTCGGTGCCCTTCACGGCGCGCATGGTCCGGCTGCGCTGATCCGGCGTCTCCATGCACTAGGTTCTCCGGATGGCCGTAGCGCCAGACTCCCGCACGAATTCGCCGCGGCGGACGCGCGTGACTCGGACCGTGTCAGCGCCGCGGTGCTCCACCTCGAAGTCCACGTAGCTGACCTCCTCGTCCCGGCCTTTGAAGTACCGGTGCAGCGCCTTCATGAACTGCACATCGTCGAGTGATTGCGCGACCGGCTTTGGATTGTTGCGCGGGCTCGGGACGGTGGATGGGAAGACGTAGATGCACGGTGGCGGGAGCAGGTAGGGGCCAACGGCCGTCATACGCTCGGATGCGTTATGCACCTTCGGGCAAGGCCGGCCGATGGTCGCGCACACGAAGTCCCACACAATCGCGCCATCGACCCGCTGTTGCCGCGAGATGATCTCCGCGCTCAGTCGCGTGTGGATGCCAGACCAAACGTTGTGCCGCGGATCGGCACCGGGGTTGGTGCAGACGCTCCAGATATAGAACTCGTTTGCGTTCGCCGGCCGGTCGAAGATGTTCGTGTTGTTGCCGTCGAGGCAGCCTTTGAGTTCCACGATCGCTACGCGGCCAGAGGGCATATTGATTCGGTAGTCATGCCGGTTCGTGTCCCCCGCGCTCTCCCAGTCCGTGATCTGGCCCTGGTCCTGTAGGTGGTTGAGGACGTGCTGGAGGAATTCGCGCTTCTCGCGCATGGTCGCGGAGAACTGGCCGCGGACGCGTTCTACCGCTCCCCTGAAGAGACCGCTGTTGTAGAATTCCGCCTCACTCAGGCCATGCGCCCCGAGCTTGTGGGCTTCGGTTTTAAGAATCTCTGAGTACTGCTCGATCCGGCGGCGTAGGTCTTCATTCTGCTCGCACGGGACAATGCTCACGCTGCCGCTCTTGTTGCCTCCCGTGGCCGAAGGATCGGTTCGAAGATATGCCGCGCGAGATGGCGCACGACAGGTACGACCACTCCGTCGCCCGTCAGGTGGTATGCCTCGTTGTAGTTTGTCGGTAGCTTGTATTCCTCCGGAAGGCCCATGAGCCGCGCGGTCTCGCGGCTTGAGATGAGGCGCGAACGGACGCTGTTGCCGTTGACGACGACGATGACTTGCCGGCTGGAGCCGCCCGCGGGCGTGCGCAGGCAGCCGGACACGTCGTCGAAGCGGATCTCGGCGCGCTGCACCTTGCGGCCGTTCTCACTGAGACGCGTACGCTTGTAGACGCCGCCGACCTTGCGGATGCCGGCGCGCTTCGCTTGCCGGACCTTCTCGATATTGATGTCGCTCATCATGTTGAGGAGCTGCTGCGTCTCCTCGCGCGTGTGCCAAGGCACGTCGGAGGGCTCTTCCTCGATGAGGTCAGCGAACGTAGTGTTGCGCAGCGGGGGCTTCGGAAGCAACCACCACACCCAGTTCTCCTTGGCCTTCGGCGGTAGCCGCTCGAACGCGGCCTGAAGCCCGCGCGTGTGCCACAGCCCGTTATGGGCTTCGGCCGAAACGCCTTCCGGCATGTCGATGTCCCCGCGCACGCCGATAACGAAGAGGCGCGGGCGCGACTGCGGCACGAACAGCGATGCGTCGATCACCATCGCGCCGAAGCGGTAATCGGCATTCGAGAGCGCGTTGCTGATCGCTACGAAATCCTGGCCGTCGTGCGAGGTCAGCGTGCCACAGACGTTCTCGAGCACGATGATCTTCGGAGCGCGGTCTTCGGCGATGAGCCCCTTCATGTGCGTCCAGAAAGGCCAGAATGTTCCGGAGCGGTCGCCCTTGAGACCAGCGCCGCCGCCGGCGAGCGAAAGGTCTTGGCATGGGAACGACCCCCATACGAGGTCCGGCGTGCCAGGCATCTGCGAGAGCCTGAGCTTGCGCACGTCGCCGACGGTGATCTCCGGATGCGTGCCCCAGTTGGCGGTGTAGGTCTTCGCCTTTTTGTGATCGAAGTCGTTGGAGAACAGACAGCGCCACTCGGGGCCGAGCCCCGCGCGCGCCATACCCCCGCCAGCGAAGAACTCATAGAAGCTATACATCGCGCCCCCCCGGCTGCGATTGTGCATCATCCGCGTTTTCACGCGAGAGCTTTTCCAGGACGGCTTCAAGAATCCAGGTATTGCGGGAGACCTTTCCCGCGCGCTTGGCCCTGGCCTTGTCGAGGCGGGCACACAGCTCGGCAGGCAGGCGCAAGCTTTGCCTCATGTCTGCTTCTTCAGGGTGATTCGCGGCCATGTGAGTTAATTAGGCGCCAGAATGGCGCCAAAATCAAGAACTTTTGTAGAACAAAATGGTAAAAAACTTCTCAACGTTCGACCCGCCCATGGGCTTGATAGGAGTACGCATGCGCAGTTTCGGGATCGTGGACCAGAAGCTTGAGGAGGCTGACTTCTTCTGCGATCTGGTCGCGGAGGGTGGAGCCGATTTTTTCCGCGTGCGGCACTATTTCAGCGCGTACGTCGCCGCCGCCCGGAGCGTGACGTTCGCACTCCAGGCGTCGATCTCGGAGGCCGAAGGCTTCCCTGCATGGTACGGCACGTGGCAGGAACGCCTGCGCAACGACAAGCTCGCGCGGTTCTTCCACGCATGCCGCACCGACACCCAGCACATCGGGCTTAATCCCGTGAGAGGCGGCACGAGTGGACGCGACTATCGCGCCTGCTTCTTCGGTCAGCCTGAGCTCGACCGCTACGAGTGGCTTCCGGACGTGGACGTGGCGACAGCGTGCCGTTTACACATGCGGCTCCTCTGCGAGCTCGTCCGCGATTGCTACCGCGTTTTCGGCATGCTCATCGACCCCGACCAGATTTACACACTGGAAGGATTGCAGGTGAAGGGATGGACCGTCGATGACGTGGCGGTGCAGCTTGGCTTCCCTAGTGGCTGGACGAGCTACGCGCCCGACGTTCCCGATCGTGAAGCGGAAATGCTAAAGGTGCTTCGCCGCCACATTCCCATGAGCGGCATCGGTCCCGTGATCGCGAAGTATCTCAAATGAACAGTACGGCAAGACCCGGCATAGCTAGCGCCTATGAGGGGCGACTATGTCGCTGTACGCGGCGCGCTGAGATTTTTTCCCCGCGTTTCTTCATTCGGTTCGCGTACCACCTGACGGACTTCTCGCTGGCCGCCGCGCCCTCAATCCGGGCATTCACCTCCTCGGCTATGCGCCGATAGGTCCAGTCGGGGTGCTCGACGATCAGCCGCTCGGCGAGCTTGCCGACGCCGCGCCCGCGGCTCGACGACGGCTCCGATGTCGGCGCCGCCTCAGTAGTCGAAGGTTCCTGTGGCCACCGGAACGCACTCGGATCGAGTTTGTATTGCTTCACTAACTCGCGCGCCTTCTTGATCGCGGTCGCGGTCTCGCTCGGTGTGCAGCCGCCGGCCTCGGTCTTCTCCAGCAGCGCCGTAATACGCCGCTTGACCAGCGGCAATTCTCTCGCACTCGGCTTTTTCTTCATGGTCTTGGCCCCACGGCGGGATAGCCGTGGGGACAAAGATGTCGGACTTTCC
>JAEZEY010000174.1 GCA_023432845.1 Pseudomonadota bacterium | reverse complement strand
CGGATTTGCCGAGATCGACATTGCGGTCGCGCGTCGCGATGCGGCTGGTGACGGTGATGGCGGGTGCAGCCTCGCCGTCCTTCCATTCCACATGCACGAATTCGGCGCCGTACTTGGCGTCGCGCTTCAGCGCGGCATTGCCATTGGTGGTCCACTGGCTCCCCACCGACTTGAACCAGTCGGCTTCGTTGACCGACGGCACCGGCACCCCGGCTTGCGTCTTGCCTTCCGGCTTGGCGATTTCAAGCTTGGTGACGACGTCGAAAGTGCGCCAGGCGCCGGGCTGCGGATTGAAGGCGGCCGAGGCGAACCGCGGCAGGCCCGCGGTCAGCGTCACGGCGGCGCCAGCTTTGAGAAGTGTTCGGCGGTCGAGATGCATTTTACTGTCCTCCTAGTGTACTCGTTGTTGCTTGTTGGGCGTTTCTTGCGAGAGAAGAATGGGCGGCTGGTGACGATAGCCGCTCAATCAGCGCTTTCGGTTCGATCGTATCCCAGGCGAAATCGGATTCGACGATCAGCCGCGGCCGATGCTGCGAATCGAGGACGACGGTCGAGGGCAAAGCAGCGATGGACCAGGCCTTGGCGGCGCCGCGGTCCTGGTCCATCAGCACGGGAAAGGTGACGCCGGTGTCGTCGAGCAGTCGGCGCAGGCGCATATCGTTGTCGGCAACAGCAACCGCGACGACCTTCAAGTCAGGCGCGCCACGGTCGGCGAGGCGCTTCAGCGCCGGTAATTCGTCGCGGCACGGTTCGCACCAACTGGCGAAGAAATGAAGAAGGGTTACTGCGGCAGTTTCGCCAGCAACCGCAAATCGCGCACCCTGCGTCTCACCGAATCGCGGCAGTGCTGGAAGCGGCGGCGTGGCCTCGCTCCAAGGCCGTAGCACCTGTGCCTCGCTCGTCGCGGCCGCCGGAAGTGGTATTGTTGTATAAGTTGCGGTTAGGCAAAGGCCGGCCGCAACAACAGCGCGGCTGACAACAGCGCGGAAACTGAACTCGCCCCGACACGCGGGAGCCGCGAATGTGATCACGGTGCATGCATAGTGCGCCGCGACTCTTTGGCCGGTCAATCGCCAAATGAATTGCAGCCTGCGCGTTGATGCCGCGCGGCCGCGCATTCAAAAGAATGTGCGCGTCATATTAGGCGATGGGCAAACCGTCCTAGAAGCCGAAAACCTCGGTTGGGCGAGCGGCTTCAACGTTCTGCCCACGACCTTTTGCAGCGCACAATCGACAATAGGCATGCGGTGCATGCACACGCGATGTTTGACTTTAGTACAGTTCAAAAATAGCCTTCAAGCGCGCGCCATCGCGCGCCGTTCGCATGCCGGAGGGTCATGCGAACGACAGTCGTCCCCCGGCGGGGGCCAAGCTCTCAAAGGAGGGCCAATACGATGAATATGGAGCTCTCGCGGCGCCAATTCCTGAAGGGCGCAAGCGCGGGTGTTGCCGGCACAACTCTGGGTGCACTGGGCTTTGGTGATATCGAAGCCGCCTATGCGACGTCGATCAGGCCATGGAAGCTCGCGAATCTGGCCGAGACGCGCAACACCTGCACCTACTGCTCGGTGGCCTGCGGCATCATCATGTATTCGAAGGGCGATCTCAAAAAGGGCGAAAAGGCCGAGATCGTTCACATCGAAGGCGACCCGGATCACCCGACCAACCGCGGGACATTGTGCCCGAAGGGTGCCGGCCTCCTCGACATTGTGCACGCAAAGACGCGCACGCTCTATCCGCAGATTCGCAAGCCGGGCTCGGATAAGTGGGAACGCGTGTCCTGGGATCAGGCGCTCGATCGTGTAGCGCGGCTGATGAAGGATGATCGCGACAAGAATTTCGTCGCCAAGAACGCTGACGGCACCACGGTCAACCGGTGGCTGACCACGGGCTTCCTGGCGGCATCGGCGACGTCGAACGAAACCGCGTGGGCCACCTACAAGGTGGTGCGGTCAACCGGGATATTGGCGTTCGATAACCAAGCGAGAGTCTGACACGGACCGACGGTGGCCAGTCTGGCCCCAACATTCGGTCGCGGTGCGATGACCAACTCGTGGACGGACATCAAGAACACCGACCTCGTTGTCATCATGGGTGGCAACGCTGCGGAAGCGCATCCGTGCGGCTTCAAATGGGTCACGGAGGCGAAAGCCAATCGCGGCGCCAAGTTGATCGTTGTCGATCCGCGCTTCACGCGCTCGGCGGCGGTCGCCGACTTTTATGCGCCGATCCGGCAGGGCACGGACATCGCGTTCCTGCTCGGCGTCATCAACTACTGCATCAGCAACGACAAGGTGCAGTGGGATTATACTAAGGCCTTCACTAACGCCTCCTACGTCGTCAAGGAGGGGTTCGAGTACAAGGATGGCCTGTTCAGCGGCTACGACGAAGTCCGCCGCGACTATAACCGGTCGACGTGGGACTACGAACTCGGCGATGACGGCTTCGTCAAATCCGACATCGACCACCCGCGCAGTGTCTGGAATCTGCTGAAGAAGCACGTCTCGGTCTATACGCCCGAGATGGTCGAGCGCATATGCGGCACGCCGAAGGACAAGTTCCTGAAGGTGGCGCAGATGATCTCGGAGTGCTCGTCGCCGACGAAGACCATGACGTCGATGTATGCGCTCGGCTGGACCCAGCACTCAAAGGGTTCGCAGAACATCCGCTGCATGGCGATGCTCCAGCTCATCCTGGGCAATATCGGTGTGCGCGGTGGCGGCATGAACGCCTTGCGCGGTCACTCCAACATCCAGGGTTTGACCGTCCTCGGCCTGATGTCTAACCTGATCCCGGGGTATCTCGCGATCCCGACAGAGAAGGAAGTCTCGTTCGACCAGTACATGTCGACGCGCGGTTTCAAGCCGTTGCGGCCGAACCAGATGAGCTACTGGCAGAACTACAAGAAGTTCTTCGTGAGCTTCCTGAAGTCGATGTGGGGTGATGCCGCAACGCCGGCCAACTACTTCGCCTTCGACTACCTGCCCAAGCTCGATGTGCCGGCCTACGACATGCTGCGTATCTTCGAGCTGATGCACGAAGGCAAGGTGAACGGCTACTTCTGCCAGGGCTTCAACCCCCTACTGTCGGCGCCGAACCGCAAGAAGCTGACGGCCGCGTTCTCCAAGCTGAAGTACCTCGTCGTCATGGATCCGCTACAAACGGAGACGGCGCGGTTCTGGGAGAACCACGGCGAGCACAACGACGTGAACCCGGGCTCGATCCAGACCGAGGTCATCGAGTTGCCGACGGTGTGCTTTGCCGAAGACGAAGGCGCGCTGGTCAGTTCCGGCCGCTGGCTGCAGTGGCATTGGGCCGGCGGTACCCCGCCGGGCGAGGCCAAGGCCGACGCTTGGATCATGGCGCAGATCCATCTGCGCCTGAAGGCCCTGTACCAGAAGGAGGGCGGCGCTTTCCCAGATCCGATCCTCAATCTGGACTGGCGCTACAAGGATCCGGGCAATCCGACACCGGATGAACTCGCCAAGGAGATCAACGGCTACGTCGTCGAGGACGTCGCCGATCCGAACGACCCGTCCAAGATGCTCCTGCAGAAGGGCAAGCAGTTGGCCACCTTCGGGGCCCTGCGCGACGACGGCAAGACGGCGGCCGGCTGCTGGATCTACACCGGCTGCTACACCGAGGCCGGCAACATGATGGCCCGCCGCGACACCTCGGACCCCGACGAGACCGGCGCCTATCTCAAATGGGCGTTCTCGTGGCCCGCCAACCGGCGCATTCTCTACAATCGTGCGTCGGCGGACCTCGAGGGCAAGCCGTGGGACGAGAGCCGCAAGCTGATGTGGTGGGACGGCGCCAAGTGGACCGGCTACGACGTGCCGGACATCGGCCCGACCATGAAGCCGCAAGATGTCGGTCCCTTCATCATGAACCCGGAGGGCTCCGCCCGCCTGTTCACCCGCGGCATGATGCGCGACGGTCCGTTCCCGGCTCACTACGAGCCGTTCGAATCGCCGATCGCCAACGTCGTCGCCCCGAAGGTGCGCGGCAACCCCGTCGCCCGCGTGTTCAAGGGCGATATGGAGCAGTTCGGCGAGGCCAAGGACTTCCCCTATGCGGCGACGTCCTACCGTCTCACCGAGCACTTCCACTTCTGGACCAAGCATTCGCAGCGCAACGCCGCCATGCAGCCGGAGTTCTTCGTCGAGATCAGCGAACAGCTGGCCGCCGAGAAGAACATCAAGTCCGGCGGCTGGGTGCGGGTGTGGTCGAAGCGCGGATCGGTGAAGGCGAAAGCCGTCGTCACCAAGCGCATTCAGCCGCTCACCTGCGACGGCAAGACGGTCCATATCGTCGGCATCCCCCTGCATTGGGGCTTCATGGGCGAAACGAAGAAGGGCTTCGGCCCCAATTCGCTGACGCCTTTCGTGGGAGACGCGAACATCGAGACGCCGGAATACAAGGCGTTCCTCGTTGACATCGAGTCGATCCCCGGGCCGGTCGCGTAAAGGGAGGGCAGAACAATGGTTAGCTTCATTCTCCCTCCCGCTCCGACCGGTAGCGTCAAGCCGACTTACGGTCAGGAAGATCTCGTCAGGCGGTCGGCGTCGAACGTGCCGCCGCCGGCGAAACAGCTCACGCCGGTGGCGAAGCTCATCGACGTGTCCAAGTGCATCGGCTGTAAGGCCTGCGAGGTGGCTTGCCTCGAGTGGAACGACATGCGCACGCCCGTCGGCATCAACCACGGCGTCTATGACAATCCGCTCGACCTGACGCCCGAAATGTTCACGACGATGCGCTTCACCGAATGGGTCAATCCGGAGACTAAGAATCTGGAATGGCTCATCCGCAAGGATGGCTGCATGCACTGCGCCGATCCGGGCTGTCTCAAGGCCTGCCCGGCACCCGGGGCCATCGTGCAGTACTCGAACGGCATCGTCGACTTCGATCAGGCCAACTGTATTGGCTGCGGCTACTGCATCAAGGGGTGTCCCTTCAACATTCCCCGCATCAGCCAGGTTGATAACAAGGCCTACAAGTGCACTCTGTGTTCGGATCGCGTGGCCGTCGGCCAGGGTCCGGCCTGCGCCAAGGCCTGCCCGACGCAGGCGATCGTGTTCGGCACCAAGGACGAGATGAAGAAGCACGCCGAAGGCCGCATCAAGGACCTTCAGTCGCGCGGCTTCAAGAATGCCGGCCTCTATGACCCGCCGGGTGTCGGCGGCACTCACGTGATGTACGTGCTGCAGCACAACGACCAGCCGCAGATCTACGCCAACCTGCCCAATAATCCGCGCATCAGCCCGATCGTGGAATTGTGGAAAGGCGCCACGAAGTACGCCGGCCTCGCGGCCATCGCGGCCTTCGCGGCGATCGGCGTCATCCACCATGTCGTCACCGGGGCCAACCGGGTGTCGGAAGAGGATGAGAAGAAGGCGGAAGAACTGGCCGGAAAGGGGAAGGCACCATGACGGCTTACGACATCGAGCGGGGTGACGGCATCCATCCGGGCCACCCGGTCAAGGTCGACCGGTACACGGCGGGAGCGCGCGTCAATCACTGGATCACGGCAACCTGCCTGATCCTGCTCGCGCTCTCCGGCCTGGCGCTCTTCCATCCGAGCCTGTACTTCCTCACCGGCCTGTTCGGGGGCGGCCAGTGGACGCGCGCGATCCATCCCTGGATCGGCGTGGTGCTGTTCTTCTCCTTCGCCGGCCTGTTCATCCGCTTCTGGCGGGCGAACCTGTGGGCTTCGGAGGACGGCACGTGGATGGCGCGGCTCTCCGACGTTCTGGGTGGCCGCGAGGAGCGGCTGCCGGAAGTTGGTAAGTATAATGCCGGCCAGAAGGTCGTCTTTTGGTCGATGTCGATCCTGATCATCACGCTGATCGTGAGCGGCATCCTGATCTGGGACCAGTACTTCGCGGCTTATTCGACGGTCGAAACCAAGCGCTTCGCGGTGCTGATCCATGCCCTGGCGGCGGTCACCATCATCTGCGTCTGGATCGTCCACGTTTATGCGGCGATCTGGGTGCGGGGGACCATCGGCGCCATGACCAAGGGGCAGGTGACCGGCGGCTGGGCCTGGCGGCATCACCGCAAATGGCTCCGTGAACTGGCCGGAAAGTAGTCGCAAAACCCGGGTGTGGCGCCTCCGCGGCGCCACACTCGCAAGATAAGAAAATCTCCCAAAGGCACGTGGCCCGGAGGGTTCGTGAAATATGAGTGGTAGCGTAGGCGCGCCCCGGCACGAGCCGGTCCCCATCGGCCAGATCGCCGAACCGCCTTTTGTCAGACTTCCCGATCCCACAACCCTGTTTGCCTTGCGCGCGCACCGTTTCCATGCGCTGGCGGCGGAGCATCAGCTCGGGCCCTATCTGCACTTTCTCGGCCAACTAGGCGGCATTCAGCACAATCTGCAGGACGATCTGCCCGAGCCGGACATGCCGGCGACGGAAGCGTTGGCGCGTGCCCGCGAGCACGCCATGCCGCCGCTCGACCGCGCGCGCTTCACCGCCGATCAGGCTTTCGATACCACGCTCGACCGGCTGTTCGCGCAGTCGAAGGACATGGAAATGCCGGACCCGGCGCGTGCCGCGCTCGAGCGCGCCGCGACCGCTGGCGAGGGCCATCGCGCCGCCATGGTGAGCGCGGTCCTCGCCGACCGCATTCCGGTCGAGGCGCTGGCCGACCATATCTACATCGCCGCCGCTTTGCAGGTGCATTTCGCGCGCATGGCCGCGCGCCTCGAGTCCAAAAAGCTCGTTCCGGTCGGAGACGGCGCCTGTCCATGCTGCGGCGGCCCGCCGGTCGCGTCGCTGGTCGTCGGCTGGGAAGGCGCGCACAACACGCGCTACTGCGTCTGCTCGCTGTGCGCGGCGAACTGGAATTACGTGCGCATTAAATGCACCTTGTGCGGCCAGACCGGCGGCATCGGCTATCAGCATGTCGAGCACGACAAGCAAATCCGCGCCGAGACCTGCGACAACTGCCACAGCCACGTGAAGATCATGCAGCAGGTGGCCAATCCGGCGCTCGATCCGGTGGCCGACGACGTCGCTAGCCTGGCGCTCGATTTGCTGGTGCGCGAAGGCGGTTACCGGCGCGGCGCGATCAATCCGTTCATCCTGGGATATTGAGGCGCGTGATGGCAAAGGCCTCAACGGCGTCGCGCCAGTTGCCCTCGGTCGACGAGGTGATGCGCCACGCGGTAGCTGTCGCCGCTGCCGAACGTTTCGGCCGCAGCGCCACAGTCTCCGCGGTCCGTGAAGCCATCGCCGCGGCGCGCGGGGCCGGCGAGGCCAGCGACGCGGCTGCTTTCGGCGCTGCCGCGACGGCGCGCCTGGAAAAGCAGGCCGAGCCTAATCTCAAGCCGGTGTTCAACCTCACCGGTACGGTGCTGCATACCAATCTCGGCCGTGCGCTGATCGCAGAGGCGGCAGTCGAGGCCGCTACAGTAGCCATGCGCAATGCCGTGGCGCTGGAGTTCGATCTCAGCGGCGGCAAGCGCGGCGAGCGCGACGAACTGGTGCGCGACCTGCTCTGCGGACTGACCGGCGCCGAGGACGCCACCATTGTCAACAACAACGCCGCCGCCGTGCTGCTGACGCTCAACACTTTCGCCAAGGGCAAGGAGTCCATCGTCTCGCGCGGCGAACTCATTGAGATCGGCGGTGCGTTCCGCATGCCCGACATCATGAGCCGGGCAGGGACGAAGCTGGTCGAGATCGGCACCACCAATCGCACCCATATGAAAGACTATGTCGGCGCGATTGGCGACAGCACCGGTCTCATCCTCAAGGTCCACACCTCGAACTACCGGATCGAGGGCTTCACCAAGGAAGTCAGCCCGCGCGAACTCGCGGCGCTGGCCCACGAGCACAAGGTCCCGCTGGTCAACGATCTCGGCTCCGGTACGCTGGTCGATCTCACCCGCTACGGCCTCAAGCATGAGCCGACGGTGGCCGAAGCGGTCGCCGAAGGCGCCGATCTTGTCACCTTCTCGGGCGACAAATTGCTCGGTGGCCCGCAGACCGGCTTCATCGTCGGCCGCAAGGACCTGATCGCGAAGCTCAACAAGAATCCGATGAAGCGCGCCCTGCGCGTCGACAAGATCCGCCTCGCCATGATCGAGGCGACGCTGCGCCTCTACCGCGATCCGGATCGTCTGACGCAAACGTTGCCGACCTATCGCCTGCTGGCGCGGCCGTTGAAGGAGATGCAAAACGTTGCGGCGCGCATCATGCCGGCGCTCAAAGGCAAGCTCGGCGACGGCTACAAGGTTGAATCAGTGCCGTGTGCGAGCCAGGTTGGCTCGGGCGCAATGCCGGTCGAGACGCTGCCCAGCCTTGCGGTATCGATTGCGCCGGTCGCCAAGGGTGGCGGCCGCCTCAATGCGCTGTCCAATGCACTGCGCAAGCTGCGGGTGCCGGTGGTCGGCCGCATCGAGAAGGACGCGTTGCTGTTCGACCTGCGCTGCCTTGAGGACGTCGACGGCTTCCTCGCCAATCTGGCGACGCTGGAGGCGCCATGATGGGCTGGTTCGGCGCGCGCAGACAGCCCGAACCGCATGTCGCTGAGCGCATGGCGGCGGCCTATGACGCCGCCGCGCGCGGCGACTACCAGACTGCCCTCGATATCTGGACGCCGCTTGCGCACGCCGGCGTTGCTCGCGCCGCCAACAATATTGGCGCCTGCTTCAACGAAGGCATGGGCGTCGAGCGCGACGTCAAATTGGCCGAGCGCTGGCTGCAGGTCGCGGCCGAAGGCGGCGACGCCATCGGCCAGCGCAATCTCGCCACGCTGTACTTCAAGGGCGACGGCGTCGATCAGGACAATGCCCGCGCGGCGGAACTCTATCGCGCCGCGGCCGAGCAGGGCGACGCCACCGCGCAGGACATGCTGAGCTGGATGCTGCTGGAAGGCGACACCATCGCCGGCGATGTCGTTGCCGCGCGCGAATGGGCGGAACGCGCCGCCGCGCAGGGTGTTGCCGCATCGATCACCCGCCTCGGCATGATTCATCACAATGCACTCGGCGTGTCACGTAATGCCGACGCCGCTGTGCATTGGTGGCGCCAAGGCGCCGAACGCGGCGACGCCGACGGCCAGGCGATGCTGGGCGCGGCCTATTATTTGGGCTCCGGCGTGCCGCGCGATGCGGTCGCGGCGATGTCCTGGCTGCTGCGCGCCCGCAATGGCGGCAGTCCGCTGGCGGCGCGCTTTTTCGATGCCGTGCGCGCGGCGTTGACACCGGACGAAAAGGCCGAAGCCGATCGCCGCGCCAGCGAACCGTTGGAGGGTGCCGCATGATCATCGGCACCGCCGGCCATATCGACCACGGCAAGACCTCGCTGGTGCGAGCTCTCACGGGGCGCGATACCGATCGCCTCAAGGAAGAGAAGGCGCGCGGCATTTCCATCGATCTAGGATTTGCCTATCTGCCGGCGCCGGATGGCTCGGTGCTCGGCTTCATCGACGTGCCGGGCCACGAGAAATTCGTGCACAACATGCTGGCCGGCGCCACCGGCACCGACTTCGTGCTCATGGTCATCGCCGCCAATGACGGCGTCATGCCGCAGACGCGTGAGCATCTCGCCATCGTCGATCTGCTCGGCATCGAGCGCGGCATCGTCGCGCTGACCAAGGCCGATCTCGTCACGCCCGAACGCCTCGCGGCGGTAGCCACCGACATTCAAAACGCGCTGGCAACGACGTCGCTCGCGGGCATCGACGTGTTGCCGGTCTCGACCCTGACCGGCGATGGCGTCGAGCTTTTACGCGATTATCTGTTCGACGAGGCCGGGCGCATCATGGCGCGCTCTACCCAAGGCCGCTTCCGCCTTGCGATCGATCGCTCCTTCACCTTGCAGGGCACCGGCACTGTGGTCACCGGCACGGTGCTCTCGGGGCAGGTTTCGGTCGGCGACCATGTGCTGGTCAGCCCGGCCGGCCTCGAAGCCCGCGTGCGCTCGATCCATGCGCAGGACCGGCCGACGGAGCACGGCCTTGCCGGCCAGCGTTGCGCCCTCAATCTTGCCGGGGAGGGCATCACCAAGGACGCCATCATCCGCGGCTCCATGGCGCTCGATCCGGCTCTGCACGCGCCGACCGACCGCATCGACGCCAGCTTCAAGCTGCTCGCCACGGAGACCAAACCGGTCGCGCAGTGGACCCCGGTGCGCCTGCATCACGGCGCGTCCGATGTAGCGGCGCGCATTGTACTGCTCGGCGAGACACCGATAGCCCCCGGCACGGAGGCACCGATCGAGTTGGTGCTCGATCATCCGATCGCGGCGGCCTCGGGCGATCGCTTCGTGCTGCGCGACACCACTGCGCAACGCACCATTGGCGGCGGTAAGTTCCTCGATCTGCGCGCCCCGGCGCGCAAGCGCCGAACGCCGGAGCGTCTGGCGCAGCTTGTCGCCCATGCGCTCAGCGATCCGCAGGCCGCGCTTGCCGCGCTGCTCGACCGGCCGCCTTATTATGTCGACATTGTTGCCTTCGCCCGTGATCGTGCCTTGTCGGCGGACGATGCTGCGGCGCTGGTCAAAACCTGTGACGCGCTCACGGTCCAGGCGGGTAACGCGACGCTGGTTCTATCGGCGGCGCGCTGGCTCGGCCTCAAGCGCGCCGTGCTCGAGACGCTGACGAAATTTCACGGCGCACATCCCGATCTGCCTGGCATTGGCCTCGAGCCTTTGCGCATGCAGATGCAGCCGCGCCTGCCGGCGCCGGCGTTCATTGCGTATCTGCATCAATTGGTGAAAGGGGGCGAGGTCGCGCTCGACGGCGCCTGGGTTCGGCTCAAGGGCCACGAGGTGCGCCTGACGCCGGAGGATGAGAAGGCCTGGCGCGCCATCGTGCCACTGATCGGTGGCGGCGAGCGCTTCCGGCCGCCGCGCGTGCGCGACATCGCCGGCCTGCTCGACATCCGTGAGCCTGACGTGCGCCGGCTGTTCAAGCTGGTAGGCCGCATGGGCAAGGTGGACGAGGTGGCGCACGACCACTTCTTCCTGCGCGCCACCGTGGCCGAAATGGTCGATATCATCGTCGATTGCGCGGCCAAGGCCGAAGGCGGCCAGTTCACCGCCGCGCAGTTCCGCGATCGTGTCGATAACGGCCGCAAGGTGGCGATCCAGATTCTCGAGTTTTTCGACCGCCACGGCGTCACCTTGCGCCGCGGCGATTTGCGGCGCATCAACAGGCACAGGCTTGATCTTTTTCGTCGCACTGGTGAACCACCAGTCGACGCATCGAACAATGGAAGAGAATCGTCCCCGGTGGGGCGTCCGGACTTCAAATCCGGGAGGGGCCGCGAGCCGGTCCTTGGTGGGTTCGACTCCCACTCTCTTCCGCCATCTTTACCGACCGGCATGGCACAGAGGCAGAGCTAGGCCTGCATGGGCCAAGT
>JAEZEY010000101.1 GCA_023432845.1 Pseudomonadota bacterium | reverse complement strand
GTTTTTTCCGCTACTGGTGCTCATTGCGATGGTGGTGATGGCGGTGGTCGGCCTGTTCCCGACGGGACAGCGGGTTATACCGGAGTCGAAGAAGCTCACGGCGGCCTTCTCGGAGGGCGCCATCGGCGTGCTCGGCGCGGCGACGACCTGCGCTTCAGCGGGCATCATCGTCGGTGTCGTCACGCTCACGGGGCTCGGACTGAAATTCTCGTCGATCGTCATCGACCTGGCCGGCGGCAGCCTGCTGCTCACCGCGGTCTATACCGGCCTTGTCGTCTGGATCATCGGTCTGGCGGTGCCGGTCACCGCGTCCTACATCATCTGCGCGGTCATCGCCGCCCCGGCGTTGACCAAACTCGGCGTGCCGGACTTCGCCGCGCACATGTTCATTTTCTATTATGCCGTGCTCTCGGAAGTCTCGCCGCCGACCGCGCTGTCGCCCTTCGCGGCTGCCGCGATCACCGGCGGCGACCCATACAAGACGACCTTGCACGCCTGGAAGTACACGCTGCCGGCCTTCCTGGTGCCCTTCGTCTTCGTGTTGGATCCGCAGGGTCTCGGCCTGCTCATGAAGATTCCGAAAGGTGGCTCGGTCTATGACATCTTCTGGATCACGTTCGTTACGGCCGCCGGTCTGGCGGCGCTTGCCGCCGCGGCGCAAGGCTGGGCCATTCGTCGCACCACCCGTCTGGAGCAACTCCTGTTCGTTCTGACCGGTCTGCTGCTGGTCTTCCCGAGCCTGCTCGAGGCGCTCGTAGAGGTGCTTACCGGCAGGGATATTCCCTATCCCGCCCCGTTCGGGCTAATCTTGGGAGCAGTTTTGCTGCTATGGCAGTGGAAGCGGCCTTTGTCCGCACAAGCGCAGGCAACCGGCTGATAACAGAAAGTGGAGGAGAACAAGATGAAGCGTGCACTAAGCATCGCGCTGGGCGCAGCCGCCACGGTTGCGGTGATCTTCGGCGTCGCCCAGGCGCAGCAGAAAACCATTTCAATCGGCACCGGCGGCACCGGCGGCGTTTATTACCCGATGGGCGGTGGCCTCGCCAACGTTCTGAGCAAGTCGATTCCGGGTCTGCAGGCAACCGCCGAAGTTACCGGCGGTTCGGTCGACAACCTCAAGCTGCTCGGCGCTGGCCGCAGCGAGCTCGGTTTCTCGATGGTAGACGCCGCCCTCGATGCTGAAAAAGGCAAGGGCAAGTTCAGCGGCAATCCGGTACCGGTGCGCACCTTGATGGTGCTCTATCCCAACCAGATGCACATCGTGTCCATCGAGGGCACCGGCGTTAACAAGATCGCGGACCTCAAGGGCAAGCGCGTGTCGACCGGTTCGGGCGGCAGCGCGACCGAGGTCATGGCCTTCCGCGTCCTCGAAGCGGCCGGTCTCGACAAGGACAAGGATATGACACGTGAGCGTCTCGGCGTGGCCGAGTCGGTGAACGCGCTGAAGGATCGCAAGATCGACGCCTTCTTCTGGGTCGGCGGTCTGCCAACCGCGGCGGTGACCGATCTCGGCGCCACGCCGGGCGTCAAGATCAAGCTGGTCGACCATGGCGACCTCGCCAAGAAGATGAACGAGAAGTACGGCAATCTGTACGCCTCGAGCACCATCAAGGCCGGCACCTATCCGGGCCAGACCACCGACAACGTCAACACCGTGGTGTGGAACATCCTGGTCGCCAACGCCAATATGCCCGACCAGATGGCCTATGACATCGTGAAGACCATCATCGACAAGAAGGCGGATCTCGTCGCCGTCCACGGCGAAGCGAAGAACTTCAGTGTCGAGAACCAGGTCAAGGACTACTCGCCGATTCCGTGGCATCCGGGCGCGGTGAAGTATTTCAAGGAAAAGGGCGCCAAGATGTAAGGCGCGGAGCTTCGGCTCGATTGAAGCGATGCGACGGCCCCGCCTTGTGCGGGGCCGTTTGCTTTTGTCTCTAATGCGCGTGGCGCAAGGCCGGCTTCGCCATCGCGGCGAAATAGACCAGCGCGCTCAGCAGCGCGATGCAGAAGCTCACCGGCCAGTCTGTGTGATAGGCGATCGTGATGCCGAGCCAGGCCTGAGCGAGCGCCAGTAAAGCGGCGAGCGCCAGCCCGCTCCACAGGCCGTTGACAAGGCGCTGCGCCGCCGCAGCCGGTCCGACCATCAACGTGAACACCATCAGCACGCCGACGATCTGCGCGCAGGCCGCGACCGCGAGCGCGACCAGCGCGAGAAACACGGTCGAGACGAAGCGCAGCGGCACGCCCTTGGCTTCGGCGAGCTCCGGCTGCAGCGTCGAGAAGATCAGCGGCCGCATGATGAGCGCGAGCAGGAGCAGCGTCGCGGCGCCGAGCGCGGCCAGCGCCTGGATCATCGGCAGATCGACCGCCAGCACATTACCGAACAGCAGCGCTGTCGCCTGAGTGGCGAACGACGTATAGTAATAGAGAAACAGGATGCCGAAGCCGAGCGACAGCGACAGCACCACACCGATAGCGACGTCACGGTTGGCGAGCCGCTCGCTCATCAGCCCCATGACGACGCCGGCGATCAACGTGAAGCCGACCAGCCCGGCGAGCGGCGACAGTCCGATCAGCCCGGCGCCGGTCGCACCCGCGAAGCCAATATGCGACAGCGCGTGACCGGCGAAGGTCTGGCCGCGTAAGACCAGGAAGTAACCGGTCACGCCCGACACCACGGCGACCATGCCGGCGGCGATAAAGGCGTTGATGACGAAATCGTATTCGAACATGCGCGCTGCCTAGTGGTGATGCCCGTGGCCGTGATCATGCCCATGATCGTGGTCATGCATATGCGCATCGCGCTCGACGTCGCGGCCGCGTGACATCACGAAGATATGCCCGGCGGCGCGCACCACTTCGATCTCGGTGTCGTAGAGCCTCGACAGCACCGGCGCCGTGACGACCTCGTCCACCGTGCCGAGCGCAGCATGGCCGTTGCCGAGATAGAGCACCTTGTCGATGGCGCCGAGCAACTGGTTGAGTTCGTGTGCCGAGAACAGAACGGTAATGCCGCGCTCGCGCGCGATCTTTCGCACGACGTCGATGACGACCTCCTGATGCCGGGCGTCGAGGCTGATCAGCGGCTCGTCGAGTAGAAGGAGCTTCGGATTGCCGATCAGCGCCTGAGCCAGCAGCAGGCGCTGCCGCTCGCCACCGGACATGTCGGACAGCGGCCGCCGGGCGAGGTCCGCGGCGCCGACGGCGTCGAGCGTGTGCTCGATGGCGTGGCGGTCGGCGGCTTTGAGCGAGGGTAGGCCCCAGCGTTCGCCGTGGAGCGAACTGGCAATGTAATCGAGGCCGCGCACGCGCAGGTCCGGTAGCACGGTGCGCAACTGCGGCAGATAGCCGATGGCCGGATTGCCGCGCGCCGGGAAGGCGCCGAACACGCGGAGCACGCCGGCGGCGGGCGGCAGCAGGCCCAGGATCGATCGCATCAAGGTCGTCTTGCCGGCGCCGTTGGGACCGAGCACGCCGATGAATTCGCCGGGCGCGATCGCAAAGCTGACGTCGCGCAGCACGGCGCGGCCACCGATCGCGATGGTGGCGTGGTCGAGTTCGATAATGGGATGCTGTGTCATTCCGGGGCTCTTGCGAAGCAAGAGAACCCGGAATCCAGCCGCGAACAAGGGGCTTGCTGCTGGATTTTGGATTCGGTCCTCGAGACCGGTCCCGAATGATGGTAGACGAAATGGTTCACGAATTTGATCCGTCCAGCGCCCTGTCGAGGGTGTCGAGCTGGCCCAGCATCCAGTCGGCGAAGGACCTGTCCGCCGGCTGCGTCTCGGTGACGCCGACTACGGGGATCTTGTTCTGGTTGGCGATATCCACCAGACGCTGCGCCAGCTTGTCCGAGACCTGCGAGTTATAGAGCAACACCTTCACCTTGCCGGTTTTCAGGTCGGTCTCGAAGGCGGCGATGTCACGGGCGCTCGGCTCGGATTCGTTCATCAGCGCCATCTGGAATTTCTGGTTGCGCATGGTCAGCCCGAGCGCATCCGCCATCAGGCCGAACACCGGCTCGGTGGCGGCCACCGGCTTGCCCTTGTGCTTGTCGCGCAGCTGGCCGACGCGCTGGGTGACGCGCTCGAGATCGGCCAAGGTCTTGTCGAGGTTGGCGGCGTAGTCGGCGGCGTGTGCGGCATCGACCTTGGTAAGCCCCGCGGCGATGGCCCTGGCCACCGCCGGCATGGTTGCGGGCGCGTACCACAAATGCGGGTTACCGCCGTGCTTGGCTTTCACGACCTTGGCGGCTTCGACCGCGATACGGTCCTTACGTGGCGCCGCCTTCAGCAGCTTCTCCATCCACTCGTCGTAGTGCCCGCCGTTGAAGATCACGACCTTGGCGTCGGCGACCATGCGTACCTGGCCGGGTGTCGCCTCGAAGGCATGCGGGTCCTGGTCCGGATTGGCGATGATGTTCGAGACGTCGACATGGGCGCCGCCAATCTGAGCGGCGATGCCACCATAGAAGTTCTCGGCCGCCACGACCTTGAGGGGGCCGCTGGCGGTCTGAGCCTGTGCCGCCGCGAGGGGCAGGACGAGGAGCGCGACAGAGGACGCGAAACGAAGGAAGGCGCGGGCGCGCATGGGCAACCTCATGGCGATGGGGGATGCGAGCGAACTGTTATATTATAACATTTCTTTTGGCAACCCCGCCGATGGCAATACGTGTGCGGCGTCCAGCCTGCCGTTTCTTCCCTTTGATGAGAGACTTGAGCGGCGCTATCACGCGTCGGCGGGCGCGACGGCCAATTGGATCGAAATCATGGCGAAACTGACGAAGGATGTGCTGGCGAGCTATTTGGCCGAGATGCCGCCCGGGCACATCTTCGACCTGCCTAATGAGCAGTTTGCTGGCCTCTTTCCCCCTGGAGAGCCGGACCCGTTCGCACGTGCGGCCTTGCGCGCCTTCGCCAACGGCTGCGGCTGCGATCTCGTGCAGATTGTCGCGGAAGGGCGCTACGAACTGCGCAAGCGGGCTTAGGCAGCAGGGAGCGTGGAAACCGGGCTTTCGCAGCGAAAGAAGAAAAAATTACCCGAAACGGCGGCCTACACGCACGTCGCGCTGCACGCGGCGGACCTCGTCTTCCAGCCGCTTGATCTCACGAGTCATCTCCGTCAGGGCCCGCAGAAGGCTCTCGTTGATATCCCGCTGCGAGATCTGGGCTCGCGCGTTCTGCAGGAAGTTTTCAACGGCGGAAATCGACATGAACGGCCCCAAGGATACGCAGCGACGCGCCCGGGCGATGCCCGCGGCTGGAATCGAGCCTAGGCGGCAAGAGTGAACAAACCTGAAAAGCGGCCGCTAAACTTTGGCGGCGCGGGCTGAGGGCCGGGAGCAGGCCCAGCCGGGGGCTAGCGAGGCAACCGGATGCTTGACCACCCGGCTGCCTCTGGCCCGGACAAACGGCATCACTAATCTGTCGGGCTGGGCGAGAGATTACCAAGAGGCCGCGGCGGCGCGTTCCGATGTCTGCTCTGGTGGTTAAGCGGCGTGGTAAAGCGCCGCACGCGGCAGGGCGCGGCCGGTTAGCGTCAGAACCGCTGCAAAATATGCCGCTCCCAAATGTCGCCCTGAGGCCACACCGGTGTGGGTTTCGTCGGCGGCGTGTTGCATGGCCGGACGATGCCCAGCAATATGCGCGCAAATCATCAGAGTGCCCCATGAATCGCCCTAAAATCACGACCGAATCCGCCGTTCTTCTCAGCCGGCGCGCATTTACCCTCGGCTTGCCACTGTTCGCTGCCGGCTGCGTGACTGCCAACTACGGCTACGTCAATGACGGCGGCCATGCCATCTCCGCGGTCGAGAATATCGATCCGAGCCTGATGCGGACCGAGGTGTCGTGGAAAGGCAATGAGAAGCCGGGCACCGTGGTGGTCAATATCGGGCAGCGCCGGCTTTATCTGGTGCAGGGCGGCGGCCGGGCGCTCCGCTATGGCGTCGGCGTCGGCCGCAGCGAGGCCGCCAATTTCCGTGGTACGGCGGTTATCGGCCGCAAGGAAAAGTGGCCGCGCTGGACCCCCACCGCCAGCATGATGGCGGCGATCCCGATGTATCGTTCCTATGCCGGCGGCTTGCCGGGTGGCCCGGAGAACCCCCTCGGCCCGCGCGCGCTCTATCTCTACCGCAACGGTCGGGACACCTACTTCCGCCTGCACGGCACCATCGAGCCGCACACGATCGGCACCGCGGTGTCGAGCGGCTGCATCCGCCTGTTCAACCAGGACATCATCGACCTCTACAACCGCGTGCCGGTCGGCGCGACAGTCAAGGTAATCTGAGCCGGCTTGCGGCGCCGCGAGGGCGGCGCCGGTCGCGCATCCGTCAGCCGCAGCGTTTGGCGATGAGGTAGTCGAGCGACAGCGCTCCGGCTCCTCGCGTCATCAAGAGCAGGAAGCAGGCCGCCCAGGTGCCGTGGGTTGGCCAGGCATCCGGATAGACGAAGATCTCGATCACCAAAGTCATCCCAAGCAGCGCCAGTGCCGAAAAGCGCGTGGCGAGGCCGACGACGAGCAGTACCGGAAACAGGTGTTCGGCGATCGCGGCGGCATAGGCCGCGACCACCGGGTCGATCAACGGCAGCCGATACTCATAGCGGAACAGTTCGACGGCGTTGTCCGACAGGTGCAGGCCGTCGACCTTGGTCTGCCCGGATTGCCAGAACACGCCGGCAATGGCGATCCGGGTGATCAGCGCGACAAACCAATACGGGATGGCTTCCATTAAAGAGATGGCACGCTTCACCAGCGCAGCCGGCATCGGTGTCGAGGTTGCAGTCAAGGTCTGGCTCATGAGGCGAAGCCTTTTGCGATTGAAGCGGGGCGCAATTCAGTTGCTAACTCAGCGCCGATCAGCCCGGCGAGATTGACGGCAAGATCGAAAGCGGCATCGGCATGGGTCGCCGCGACGGCTGCTTGACCCAGAGGCATGCCGGAGGCGAGCGCGTCGAGAAACACCGCACCGCCTCGCGGAAGCTGACGCACTTCGACTTCGCTGCGCGGTCGCGCAATGACCGCATCCTCCGGTCCGCACTCCTCGATCGAAGCCGGCTCCATGCCGCCGGAATTCATCGACCAGATCGTCACCACCGGAAATGCCGAGCGCACGATGCGCAGCGACGGGTGTAGCACGACGCGGAGTTCGCCCAGCGCATCCGTATCGACGCTCTGCCACACGGCGGCATCGAGGGGCGCAGCGTCGGCGGCGTGATAGGCCTGCGTGCGCAAGAATTCGAGTTGCGCGACGTCGGCGAGATAGGGGATTTCCGCCGCCGGCTCGAACCGCTCGATGAATGCGGGAAAGCGCTCGCCGTAATTCATCATGACCGGCGAGCGCGGCGGCTCGCTCGAAATAAAAACGCGCGCCAGCGCCGTGAAGAACTCGGTGCCGACGATTCTTTCCGTCGCCGGAAACTGCGTCCGCAGGGCTTCGCACAAACCGACGATGACGTTGTTGCGATAGACCGCGAAGCGTTTTTGCGGCGTGCGCTGGGTATGCGAGGAGACGGCCCGTGGCACGCTTCGCTCGGAATCGAGTAGCGCGCCGGCAAACTGGTCCTGGGTCTGGCTTGCGCTCATCATGCCGCCTCCTGTGCCGCCGCGCGCTCGAGGATGCGGGCCGCCGCGCGCACCTCATTGGCGAGCACCGGCCAGGCCGGCACGTCGTTGTCCCATTCGATCAAGGTTGCGATCGGCCCGGTGCGGGCGATGACGGCCTCGTAGAGCGCCCAGACCGGATCGGCGACGGGTGTGCCGTGGGCGTCGATCAAAAGCGGTGCGCCGGCATCGTCGCTCTGCACGTCATGGCCGCCGAGATGAATCTCTCTGATATGCGCCAACGGAACCGCGGCGAGGTAGGCCGCCGGGTCGGTGCCGTGGTTGGTGGCGCTGACAAAGACGTTGTTGACGTCGAGCAGCAGACCGCAGCCGGTACGCCGGACCACGGCGTCGAGGAATTCTGTTTCCGGGATCGTGCTGTCGACGAAGGTGACGTAGGTCGACGGATTTTCCAGCAGCATCTGGCGGCCGAGCGTGCTCTGCACCGTATCGATGTGTTCGCAAACCCGCGCCAGCGTTTCCTCGGTGTAAGGCAGCGGCAGCAGGTCGTTGTAGAAGAAATCGCCATGCGACGACCAGGCCAGATGCTCGGAGAAGCTTTGCGGCCGATGCCGGTCGCACAAGGTCTTGAGCCGTTTGAGATGTGGGCGGTCGAGCGGACTTGCGCCGCCGATCGACAGGCCGACGCCGTGCACCGAGAGTGCAAACCGCTCGCGTAGCGCGCTGAGCTGGGTATGCGGCGGTCCGCCATCACCCATGTAGTTCTCTGCGTGGATTTCAACGAATCCGATCGGCGCATCGCCGGCAAGAATGTCGGTGAAGTGCTGCGGCTTGAAGCCGATACCGGCTTTGGCGGGAAGAGAAGATGCGATTGGCATGGGAGCGCTCATGGGTGAATGAAAAGCGGGAGGCGCGTGGGGATCGCGCCTCCCGGCAGCGAGAGAGATCAGCCCTTGATCGGCGTCAGGGAGCCCATCCCTTTCGGCGTCTTCATCGCGGCGCAGGTGCCCTTGGCGACGTATTTCCAGGCGTTGCCCTGGTAGTCGACTTTGGAGGTGCCGGCGCAGGTGGTGCCGGGGCCGGCGGCGCAATCGTTCTTGCCGGCCATCGCGACGCCGTAGCATTTGTCGGCGTTCGGCTGGGCCGGCGCCGGCGCGGCCGATGCGACCGAGATCATCGCGAAAGCGGCGGCCATCGAACCGGCCAGCGTCGTGGCGGCGATTGCATTCTTTGTCATAAGATGTTCCTTCCTCATGAGGCGTTTTACCGATGTGGCCCGGGGCTCTCCCGGGCTCACATCCGGTCTTTCGCGGCGAGGGCCGCCGGCGTTACACCGCTCACGTTTTTGTGTTGCCCCGCCCCGAATGCCATTTTTTTCAATGAAGCGTGTAACAAAGACCCAAATCATCCGAATGAAGATGAAGGAGCGGGCTTGAGCGACGCCAGTTGGTCAGACCTGATGCGCGCCGCCAATGCCGGCGACGCGGAGGCCTACGAGCGCGTGCTACGCGCTATCGCTGCGGCGTTGCGCGCGCCCATCCGGCGCAACCTGTTGCGTGCGGGACGCTCGGCTGCCGATGTGGAGGATGTGGTTCAGGAGGTGCTGCTTGCCGTGCATCTGAAGCGGCATACATGGGACAGCGAACGCCCGATCGAGCCGTGGGTGTACGCCATTGCGCGTTACAAGGTCGTCGATGCGTTGCGCCGGCGCACCGGAAAGTTCGATCTGTCGATCGACGAATTCTCCGAAACGCTGGCGGCCGAGGAGCCGGAGCCGTCCGCGTCTCCGGGCGAGGTCGAGCGCCATCTGTCGAAGTTGCCGGCCGGTCAGCGCACGGTGGTGCAGGCGATTGCCGTCGAAGGTCGTTCGATCGGCGAGGCGGCGGAGCGTTTTAGCATGACGGCGGGCGCCGTCCGGGTCGCGTTGCATCGCGGCCTCGCGGCGCTGGCGAAACAACTGGGACAGGACTGAGATGCGGACGGATGACTTGGTACAGGCGCTGGTGGCCGATCGCACGGCGGCGGCGCCGCCGCTTGGCGCTCAGTTTGTCTGGGCGCTCGGTGCCGGTCTTCTGCTGTCAGCGGCCGGATTCTTGCTGGTGCTCGGCCCGCGTCCCGATATCTCCGGGGCGGCCGGCACGATGCGTTTCGACATCAAGATCGTCGAGGTCATCCTGTTGGCAGTGACTGCCTTCGCGTTGGTTCTGCAGGTCGGCCGGCCGGTGCCGGTGAGGGGCTGGCGCGTTGTCGCGCTCGCCGCGGCGCCGGCGCTGCTCATAGTCACGGTCGTTGCCGAGCTGTTCGCCGTTCCCTCGAGCCAGTGGCTGGCCAGATT
Source organism: Pseudomonadota bacterium (assembly GCA_023432845.1). Lineage (GTDB taxonomy): Bacteria > Pseudomonadota > Alphaproteobacteria > Rhizobiales > Xanthobacteraceae > Pseudolabrys. The sequence continues at coordinate 1,948 of JAEZEY010000101.1, read as the reverse complement.
GGTCGGCACCAATTCGCGGGTCTGCCTGACCGCGATCCCATTGATGTCGCTGCCGCTGCTGGCGGCGTTCATGATCGTCCTACGGCGTGGCGCGCCGGCCTCGGGCGCCGTCGCGGGCGCGGTGGCCGGTCTTGCCGCCAGCGGGCTCGCGGCCGTGCTTTACGCCACGCATTGCCCCGATGATTCGCCGCTCTTCGTCGCCGTGTGGTACCCGATCGCGATCGGCGGCGTGACCCTCGTCAGTGCGCTGCTGGGGCGCCTTCTGCTGCGCTGGTAGGCAGCGGGTGGCTCGATACCACCTCATTCTGCGATCGAGCGCAGATTCCGTTAATAGGTCGGAGGTATCAGGTCCGATCGGCAAGGCCGCCGGAACCCAAGCACGCTTTCGGGCATTACCGGGGCGGGCCATATTGCAAACGTAATCTGACGGCCTGTTTAGAGTGTTACGTCAATTCGTCATCCCGGGAGAATGAACATGCTCAAGAAGGTGTTGGTGGTGGGTGCTCTGGCCCTCGCACTCGGCGGTTGCGAAACTGCCCGTCAGGATCGCGTCGCGGGTGGCGCGCTGATCGGCGGCGGCACCGGTGCCCTGATCGGCGGTCTCGCCTCGAATTCGGTCGGCGGCGCTGTTGCCGGCGGTCTGATCGGCGCGGCGGCCGGTGGCATCATCGCGGACGCGACCCGTCCGGGCCGCTGCTATTATCACGACCGTTACGGCAATCGTCGCTACGTGCGCTGCCGCTAGGATTTCGTCGTTTGACGGACGAAAAGGCCGCCTTCGGGCGGCCTTTTGCGTTTCGGAGCGCGAAAAGGTGCTTTTGCACCTGCCGCCGCGAGCCCTTATATGTGCGCGGCAAGGAGCTCATTTCCCATGACCGATGCCCATTCCGCGGCCGATCCGGCCGGCAAGATCCCCGTCACCGTGCTCACCGGCTATCTCGGCGCCGGCAAGACCACGCTGCTCAACCGCATCCTGACCGAGCCGCACGGCCAGAAGTTCGCCGTCATCGTCAACGAATTCGGTGAAGTCGGCATCGACAACGACCTCGTGGTGGACGCCGACGAGGAAGTGTTCGAGATGAACAATGGCTGCATCTGCTGCACGGTGCGCGGCGACCTCGTCCGCATCATCGACGGCCTGATGCGCCGCAAGGGCAAGTTCGACGCCATCATCGTCGAGACCACCGGCCTTGCCGATCCGGCGCCGGTCGCGCAGACCTTCTTCATGGACGAGAATGTCGGCGCCAGGACCAAGCTGGACGCCGTGGTGACGGTCGCCGACGCCAAGTGGCTAAAGGACCGCCTCAAGGACGCGCCGGAAGCCAAGAACCAGATCGCTTTCGCCGACGTCATCGTGCTCAACAAGACCGATCTCGTCACGCCGGCCGAACTCGACGAGGTCGAGGCCCGCATTCGCGGCATCAATCCTTACGCCACCATGCATCGCACCGAGCGGGCCAAGGTCGCCATCAAGGACGTGCTCGGCCGCAACGCGTTCGATCTCGACCGTATCCTCGAAATCGAGCCGGCCTTCCTCGAGGCCGACGAGCATAATCATGATCATCATCACGATCATGGCCATCACCACCATCATCACGGCCTGAAGCACTTTCACGACGAGGAGATGCAATCGATTTCACTCTCGTCGGAAAAACCGCTCGACCCCGACAAGTTCTTCCCCTGGATTCAGGAATTGGTGCAGACAGAAGGCAAGGACATCCTGCGCTGCAAAGGCATCCTCGCCTTCAAGGATGACGACGAGCGCTTCGTATTTCAGGGCGTGCACATGATCCTGGACGGCGATCACCAGCGAAAATGGAAGGACGGCGAGGAGCGCACCAGCCGCGCTGTCTTCATCGGTCGCCATCTGCCGGAAGAAAAGATCCGCAAGGGTTTTGAGGACTGTATCGCTTGATGCATTGGCCGCTCCCTCTCTTCACCTCCCCCT
>JAEZEY010000065.1 GCA_023432845.1 Pseudomonadota bacterium | reverse complement strand
TTCACAGTGACGGGCCGCGCTTTCGGCGGCTGATCCATCTTGCGATGGGTAGCGCGCACCGTCAGCAAGCTCCTTGCGGGAGGTCCTAGTGCCTCCAGGCGGAGCCCCGTCGCCGCCCGAGCGCCTGACGTGCGTTTCGCCAGGCCCGCAGGCACCGCATCCTGCCCCCACTGAAACAACGCCTCATGACAGCGCCCCCGGCGGAGCAGGACGAAACGAGGCTATAATATCCTAGGAATAAGAGTCAAGGATTATTTTCTACTGTCATTCCGAAGCGGCCCAAAAGCGCGTTTACGCGCGTCTTCGACGCGGTATGGGGCCGAACCCGGAATCCAGCCCAGCCCTCATACGCCGCTGGATTCCGGGTTCGCCACTGCGTCGCGCCCCGGAATGACCAATAATTCACACCCCCGCAGCGCCGCCGTCGGCGCGCGGGTCGTGCCCGCCTTCAAGCGTGCCGTTCGCATGCAGCACCACGGCGCCGGCATGGCCCATCGTGTCGGAGTAATCGGCATCCAGCACTTCGACGTCATGGCGCGCCGACATCAGCCGATCGATCAAATTCTCGTCGAAGCGCCGCTCCAGCCGCAGGTTCATGTGCGATGAACCCCATGAGCGCCCGAGCAGCCAGCGCGGCGCATCGAGCGCCTGCTCGAGCGGCCGCCTGTAGGTGACGTAGCGCGTGAACAGCGCGCTCTGCGTCTGCGGCTGCCCCTCACCGCCCATTGTGCCGTAGGCCATGACGCGGCCGTCTTTCAATACTGCGAGCGCCGGGTTCAGCGTGTGGAACGGCCGACGGCCAGGCGCCAGCGCGTTGAGCGCTTTCTCATCCAGCGAGAAACTGGTGCCGCGATTTTGCATCAGCACACCGGTTCTCGGCAGCACGCAGCCGGAGCCGAACTCCCAGTAGATCGACTGAATATAGGAAACGACGAGGCCGGATGAATCCGCTGCACCAATCCAGAAGGTGTCGCCTCGCGCGGAAGGGTCCGGCCACGGCGCGGCTTTCTTCATGTCGATCTTCGCCGCCTCGCTATCGAGAAACGCCGCGTCGAGATATCGCGACAGCGGACCATCGACGCGATCGGGATCGGTGACGACGCGGTCGCGCACCAGGAAGGCGCGCTTGGTCGCTTCGATCAGGCCGTGGATGTGAGCGAAGCTTTCGCCTTCGCTCACTCGCAGCCGGTCGTACAGCGCCAGGATGATAAGCGAGGCCAGCCCTTGCGTCGGCGGCGGCGAATTATAAAGCGTGCCGGCGCTGACATCGACGCTCAGGGGCTCGGCGACCCAGGCTTCGTATTTTTCCAGGTCCTCGCGTGTCACCGGGGAGCCGATGCGCTCCAGATCGGCGGCGATCTCGCGGCCGACGTCGCCGCGATAGAAATCGGCAAGCCCCGCCATGCTGAGATGTTCGAGCGTCGCGGCGAAGGCCGACTGCTTCAGGATCGCGCCTTCGTCCGGTGCTTTGCCCTCGACAAGAAACGCCTCGCGGAAGCCCGGCACCTTTTCCAGTTCAGTGAACTTGTCGCGCGTCAGCGTGGTCTGGCTGCGGGTCACCTTGTAGCCGTCGCGGGCGTGCCTGATCGCCGGCGCCAGCATGAGATCGAGCGGCAAGTTGCCGCCGTGCTGCTTCGCTGCTTCGAGTGCCAACCGCCAGCCGGCGATGGCGCCCGGCACGGTGAGCGCCGCTTTCGGACCGCGCGCCGGGATCTCGTGATGACCGGCGTCGCCATAGAAGCGGATGGTGGCTTTCGCGCCGGCGCGGCCGGCGGCCATCAGCGCGCGCACGCGGCCGTTGGGTTCGCGGATCAGCCAGAAGCCGTCGCCGCCGATGTGATTCATGTGCGGATAGACGGCGGCGATCGACGCCGCCATGGCGATCATGGCCTCGATGGCGTTGCCGCCTTCGGCGAGGATGGCACGGCCGTCTTCGACGGCGACGTGATGCGGCGCGGCGACGACGCCGCGGCGATGGCCGGCACTATGCAAATTCACGGTAGTTTCTTCCTGTCGTCCCGGCCGAGGGCTTGTGGTCGAGAGCCGGGGCCCGTACGCCGTTCATCTTGATGACGCACGGACTACGGGCCCCGCTTTCGCGGAGGACCATGCAGCCTAAGCGGCGGCTTGATCAAGCCCTCGCTTCTTCAACAGCGCATCGACTGAGGGCAGTTGCCCACGGAACGCCTTGTAGGCCTCGGCCGGGTCGCGCAGGTTGCCCGCCGAGTAGATGAAATCGTGCAGGCGCTTGGCCGTGTCGGCATCGAAGGCGTTGCCGGTTGCTTCGAAGGCCTCGAAGGCGTCGGCGTCGAGCACTTCCGACCACATGTAAGAGTAATAGCCCGCCGCGTAGCCGTCGCCCGAGAACAGATGCTGGAAGTGCGGCAGTCGATGCCGCATCACAATCTCGGCCGGCATCTGCAGCGCCGCCAATCGGTCCTTCTCGAACTGTGTGGCATCGAGCCTGTCGGCGACACCCTCGGCATGGATGTCGAGATCGACCAGCGCGCAGGAGGTGTATTCCACGGTAGCGAAGCCCTGATTGAAGGTGCGCGTCGCCAGCACCTTGTCGAGCAAGGCCTTCGGCATCGGCGCACCGGTCCTGGCATGGCGCGCGTATTTATCGAGGATCGCCGGCACCTCCAGCCAGTGCTCGTAGAGCTGCGACGGCAGCTCTACGAAGTCGCGCGGCACCGCCGTGCCCGACAAGGTCGGATAGGTCACGTTCGACAAGAGGCCGTGCAAGGCATGGCCGAATTCGTGAAAGAGCGTGCGCGCATCGTCGAAGGACAGCAGCGCGGGGTCGCCCGGCGCCGGCTTGGAGAAATTGCAGACATTGATGATGATGGGCCGCGTGTCGCCGGTGAGACGCTCCTGGTCGCGCAGCGACGTCATCCAGGCGCCGGAATGCTTCGACGGGCGGGCGAAGTAATCGCCGATGAACAGGCCGACGTGCTTGCCGGCGGCATCGCTGACATCCCAGGCGCGGGCGTCGGGATGATAGAGCGGCACGCTCACGGGCTTGAAGGTGATGCCGAACAGCCGCGTCGCGGTCTCGAACGCCGCCTCGATCATCTTGTCGAGCTGGAAGTACGGCTTGATCTCGGACTCGTCGAGATCGTACTTCGCCTTGCGCAGCTTCTCCGCATAATAGCGCCAGTCATGCGGCGCCAGCGCGAAGTTGCCGCCCTCGGCCGCGATCATCTCCTGCAGCGCGTCGCGCTCGCGGCCGGCCTTGGCACGGGCGCGACCCCAGACTTCGTTGAGGAGTTCGCGCGCCGCTTCCGGCGTCTTCGCCATCTGGTCTTCGAGGCGGTAGTCGGCGAAAGAGGCAAAGCCGAGCAGCCTGGCGCGCTCGTCACGCAGCTTGACCATCTCGGCGATGATGGCGCGGTTGTCGGTTGCGCCGCCATTCTCGCCGCGCCTGATCCAGGCGTCGAACACTTTTTCGCGCAGATTCCTGCGTGAGGAGAATTGCAGGAAGCCCTCGCAGGACGAGCGCAGCAAGGTGATGGCGTATTTACCGGGATGGCCGCGATCGGCCGCCGCGGCGCCGGCCGCGGCCTTGGCGAAGTCCGGCAAGCCGGAAAGATCGCCCTCCTCCAGGATCAGCGCCCATGATTTCTCGTCGGCGAGCACGTTCTGGCCGAACTGGGTGCCGAGCGAGGCGAGCCGCTCGCTGATGGCAGCGAGCCGGTCCTGCTTGTCCTTGTCGAGCGCGCCGCCGGCCCGGACGAAACGCGAATGGATTCGGTCAAGCAGACGCGCCTGCTCGTCGTTGAGCCCGAGCTTGTCGCGGCGGCTATAGAGGTCGGCGATGCGGGCATAGAGCGGCGCGTTCAGATACAGCGCGCTGGCGTGGCGGGCGAGCAGCGGCGAGATATCGCGCTCGATGGCCTCGATCTCGTCGTCGGTGTCGGCGCCGGCCTTGATGAAGAACACATTGGCGACCCGGTCGAGGTCCTGGCCGCTCTTCTCCAGCGCCTCGATGGTATTGGCGAAAGTGGGCGCGGCCGCCTCAGTGGCAATGGCGTCGATCTCGGCGCGGTGTCGCGCGAGGGCGGCATCGAGGGCCGGGCGGAAATGTTCGGGCTTGAGGTCGTTGAAGGACGGGAGGCCGAAGGCTTCCGTCCAGTCGGCGAGCAAGGGGTTCGGGGCGGTGTCTGTCATGCCTCTGATCTAGGGCATACGGGGCACGGATAGAAGCCGTTACTCCATCCCCGTTCGTCCCCGCGGAAGCGGGGACCCAG
>JAEZEY010000043.1 GCA_023432845.1 Pseudomonadota bacterium | reverse complement strand
CTGCCGTTCACAGACTCGCGTTCTGAAGGCGACCGCCGACCCCACCGGGGCTGCCCCATCGCAGGGGACGCCCGGCCGATAACGGGGTCGAGGCCTGGGTTATCCCCGGCCCCGCCGCTCATTTCGTTCAACCTCTCAGCCGTTGCCAACCCTCGAACCTCGGGCGGAACGGCGCTTTTTTCCACTGTCCATAAAAGTGTAACAGCGCCGGTGGCACACGCAACCCTCGATCCCGGAGGCCATAGTTGTCGCGGGAGGCCCGGTAGACTATGCCAGACCGCTCCGCCCGCCCCGAATTCCAGACTGAAAAGCGTGCCATGGACGACAGAACGACCGAGACCGCCCTTTCCCAGACCAAGTTCGGCATCGGCCAGCCGGTCACCCGCAAGGAGGACCCGATCCTCGTCCAGGGCAAGGGCCGCTATAACGACGACATCAACCTGCCGAAGCAGGCCTATGCCTGGATCGTGCGCTCCTCGGAGCCACACGGCATCATCCGCGGCATCGACATCCAAGCGGCCAAGGGCATGCCCGGCGTGCTTGCCGTGCTCACCGGCGAAGACTTGAAGGACTACAACGGCCTCAAGTGCTACCTGCCGATCAAGAACCGCGACGGCTCGGGCATCCGCCACAATCCTCGCCCGGCGCTCGCCACCGACAAGGTGCGCTTCGTCGGCGACCCGGTGGCCTGTGTCATTGCCGAGACCGTCACGCAAGCCAAAGACGCCGCCGAGGCCGTATCTCTCGACATCGAGCCGTTGCCCGCGGTCGTCTCCGCGCGCGAGGCTGCCAAGCCCGGCGCGCCGCTGCTTTATGACGATATCCCGAACAACATCGCGCTCGACTTCCAGCACGGCGATCCGGTGAAGGTCGGCGAGGCCCTGAAGAACTCGGCGCATGTCGTGCGCCTGCCACTGATCAACCAGCGCCTCATGGTCGCCGCCATGGAGCCGCGCTCGGCGATCGGCGACTACGACGGCAAGAACGATCATTGGACCCTGCACTCCTCGAGTCAGGGCGTCTTCGGCATGAAGAACCTGCTGAAGGACATCCTCAAGGCGCCGGCCGACAAGGTGCGCGTGCTGACCGGCAATGTCGGCGGCTCCTTCGGCATGAAGGCGACGCCCTATCCGGAATATGTCTGCATCCTGCACGCCTCGAAGATGCTCGGCCGCCCGGTGAAGTGGACCGACGACCGCTCCGGCAGCTTCGTCTCCGACCATCAAGGCCGCGACTACGACATGACCGTCGAGGTCGGCTTCGACAAGGACGGTCACATCCAGGCGGTGCGGCTGACCGGCTACGGCAATCTCGGCGCCTGGTGCGCGAACTTCGGCCCGCTGCTGCCGACGCTGAACGTCACCAAGAACATCATCAGCATGTACAGGACGCCGTTGCTCGAAGTCTCGACGCAGTGCGTCTATTCCAACACGACCATCGTATCGGCCTATCGCGGCGCCGGCCGCCCCGAAGGCGCGCTGTCGATCGAACGCTGCATGGACATCGCCGCGGTCGAGCTCGGCATTGACCGCTTCGAACTGCGCCGCCGCAATTTCATCAAGCCGAAGGAAATGCCGTTCGCGACGCCGGCCGGCACCACTTACGACTGCGGCGATTTCCCCGGCCTGTTCAAGCAAGCGCTCGAAACCGCCGACGTCAAGGGCTTCAATGCCCGCAAGCGTGCGAGCAAGAAAGCAGGCAAGCTGCGCGGCCTCGGCGTCGCCTGCTATGTCGAAACCACCGCGGCAATGACGCAGGAAATGGGCGGCATCCGCTTCAATGCCGACGGCACCGTCACCATCATCACCGGCACGCTCGATTACGGCCAGGGCCACGCCTCGGCTTTCGCGCAGGTGCTGAGCGCCAAGCTCGGCATTCCCTTCGACAAGATCAACCTCTTGCAGGGCGACAGCGACCAGCTCGTCACCGGCGGCGGCTCGGGCGGCTCGCGCTCGGCGATGCTGTCGGGCACCGCGGTGGTCGAGGCCTCCGACAAGGTGATCGAGAACGGCAAGCAGATCGCCGCGCATGTGCTGGAAGCGTCCGCAAGCGACATCGAATTTGCAACCGGCACCTTCAGCGTCGCCGGCACCGACCATTCGATCGGCATCATGCAGCTTGCCGAGAAGCTGCGCGGCGGCAGCGTCAAGCTGCCCGACGGCGTGCCGACCACGCTCGACATCAGCCACGTCACCGAACAGGTGCCGGGCACCTATCCGAACGGCGTGCATGTGGTCGAGGTCGAGATCGAAGCCGACACCGGCCTCACCCGGGTGGTGAAGTACAACGCGGTCAACGATTTCGGCACCGTGCTGAACCCGCTGCTGGTCGAAGGCCAGGTCCAGGGCGGCATCGTGCAGGGTCTCGGCCAGGCGCTGCTCGAAGGCGTCGTCTATGACGACTCCGGCCAGCTCGTTACCGGCTCGTTCATGGACTACGCCATGCCGCGCGCCCATGACGCGCCGATGATCACGGTCGACAACCGCCCGGTGCCGACCAAGACCAACCCGCTCGGCTCCAAGGGCTGCGGCGAAGCCGGCACCTCGGGCGGCCTGCCCGCGGTGGCGAACGCCGTGATCGACGCTTTGTCCGAATTCGGCATCAAGCATCTGGAAATGCCGATGACGTCGTCGAAAATCTGGGAAGCCATCGAGAAGGCGAAGAGGACGAAGGCGGCGTAATTCCACCCGGCCTTTCCAACCACCCACCGGTCATCCCCGCGAAAGCGGGGATGCGGGGTACTGGATCGTCCGCTTTCGCGGACGATGACAGCGAAGCTGTGTTTAAGCCGCCTCTTCGACCACGCGATTGCGGCCGTCGCGCTTGGCGCGGTACAGCGCCTGGTCGGCGCGCTTGAGCATCGCGGCGGCGGTGTCGCCATTGGCGCCGAGCGCGGCGATGCCGATTGACAAGGTGACGTCGAGGCTCTTGGCGCCCTGCTCGATCGAGAACGCCTCGCCGGCGATGCGGCGGCGGATGCGCTCGGCGACCATGCCGGCAACCGCCAGATCCGTCTCCGGCATGACGATGACAAACTCCTCGCCGCCATAGCGGCAGGCCAGGTCGATGTTGCGGATTGCCTTGCGGATGCGCACCGCGAATTCGCGCAGCACGTCGTCGCCGGCGTCGTGGCCGTGGTTGTCGTTGATCGACTTGAAGAAGTCGATGTCGAGGATCAGCACCGACAGCGGCTTGCCGCGCTGCGCCGCCTGCTCGGTCAGCGCGCCGAGATGGGTTTCCATGTAGCGGCGGTTATGCAGGCCGGTCAGCGCATCGGTGATCGCCATCTCGATCGAGGCGGCGAAGTTGTCGCGCAGCC
>JAEZEY010000472.1 GCA_023432845.1 Pseudomonadota bacterium | reverse complement strand
GCCTCCGGCTGGCACGGCGGCGCCGCGCTGCATGTCGACACCGGCATGAACCGGCTCGGCGTTTCGATCAACGAAGCCGCGGCGCTGGCGCCGCGCATCCGCGCCGAGAACCACGGCATTCATCTCTTGATGAGTCATTTCGCCTGCGCCGAAGAGACCGACAACGCGCTCAACGAGAAGCAGATCAAGCTGTTCCGCGAAGTGCGCCTGCTCTATCGCGGCATTCCCGCCTCGCTGTCGAATTCGTCCGGCATCTTTCTCGGCGATGCCGCGCATTGCGACGTGGTGCGGCCGGGCGTGGCGCTGTACGGCGTCAATCCGACGCCGGACAAGCCGAACCCGATGCGGCCGGTGATCGATCTGAAAGTGCGCGTCCTGCAGGTGCGCAGCGTGACGCGCGGCGAAACCGTCGGCTACAACGCCGCCTGGACCGCAAGGCGCGCGACGCGCATCGCCGTGATCGCCGCAGGCTATGCCGACGGCATCCGGCGCGACTCCGGCGCGACCGACGAAATTCCCGGCGGCTCAGCGATTGTCGCCGGCAAGCTCTGCCCGATTGCCGGCCGCGTCTCGATGGACCTGATGACGATCGACGTGTCCGAGCTGCCCGACGGCGCGGTGCGCCGCGGCGACATGGTCACCCTGATCGGCGACGACCTCACCCTCGACGAGGTCGCCCGCGGCGCCGGCACCATCGCCTACGAGGTACTCACCAGCCTCGGGCGGCGATATCACCGGGTGTATCGGCGGGATTGAGTCTCCCGTCATTCCGGAACGCGCGCAGCGCGCGGGCCTGGAATCCATATCCCCTGCTGCGGCGTATGGATTCCGGGCTCTCGGCCTTCAGCCGCGCCCGAAATGACGGGCTTGGGACTTCGTTTACAAATGTTCTTGTAATGTTCTCATGTGCGGCTATCCTGCGCATGAGCATTTCGGGGACGATTCTGCCTATGTCCAAGCCTTCCCATGTCTAAGCGCCATCTCGCCTTTGTCTGCCAGAATTGCGGAGCCGCCGCCTCGCGCTGGCAGGGCCGTTGCGAGGCCTGCGGCGAGTGGAATTCGCTGACCGAGGAAGGCGGCGACAAGCCGGTCGGCGCGCGTAAGGCGGCCAAGGGGCGCCTGTTCAAGCTCGAGCCCCTCACCGGCGAAGCCAAGGACGCCCCGCGCCTGGCCTCCGGCCTGTCCGAACTCGACCGCGTTACCGGCGGCGGCTTCGTCCGCGGCTCGGTCATCCTGATGGCCGGTGATCCCGGCATCGGCAAATCGACCCTGCTCATACAGGCCAGCGCCGCGCTCGCCCGCGCTGGCCACCGCGCCGTCTACATCTCCGGCGAAGAAGCCGCCGCCCAGGTGCGGCTGCGCGCCGAGCGCCTCGGCCTGTCGGACGCGCCGGTCGAACTCGCCAGCGAGACCTCGGTCGAGGACATCATCGCCACTCTGTCCGAAGGCAAGGTGCCGCGGCTGATCATCATCGACTCGATCCAGACCATGTGGACCGACGCCGTCGAAAGCGCGCCGGGCACCGTGACCCAGGTGCGCGGCGCGGCGCAGACCCTGATCCGCTTTGCCAAGCGCTCCGGCGCGGCGGTGATCCTGGTCGGCCACGTCACCAAGGACGGCCAGATCGCCGGCCCCCGCGTGGTCGAGCACATGGTCGATGCCGTTTTGTCCTTCGAGGGCGAAGGCTCGCACCAGTTCCGTATCTTGCGCGCCGTGAAGAACCGCTTCGGTCCGACCGACGAGATCGGCGTCTTCGAAATGACCGGCGCCGGCCTGCGCGAGGTTTCCAATCCGTCGGAGCTGTTCCTGTCGGAGCGCGACCTCGGCTCGCCCGGCACCGCCGTCTTCGCCGGCATGGAGGGCACGCGCCCGCTGCTTGTGGAAATCCAGGCGTTGGTGGCGCCGACCTCGCTCGGCACGCCGCGCCGCGCGGTGGTTGGCTGGGATTCGAGTCGGCTCGCCATGGTGCTGGCGGTGCTGGAGGCGCATTGCGGCGTCAAGCTTGGCGGGTATGACGTCTATCTCAACGTCGCCGGCGGTATGCGCATCAACGAGCCGGCGGCGGATCTCGCCGCCGCCGCCGCGCTCATCTCGTCGCTCGCCAATTCGCCGCTGCCGGCCGATGCCGTCTATTTCGGCGAGGTGTCGCTGTCCGGCGCGATCCGGCCGGTCAGCCACAGTCCGGCGCGGCTCAAGGAAGCCGCCAAGCTCGGCTTTGCCCGCGCCGTGATGCCGGAGGCCGCCCGCGGCGAGGCCGGCGATCCGGCGCTGCGCACCAACGGCGTCGGCGCCCTGAGCGCGCTGGTCGCTGAAATAGCCGCATTGGGAAAACCGCGTCCGGTGGCCGAGCCGCGCCGAAAAGACGGGTGACGGCTCCGTGACGCCCCGCTATAGAGGGCGCGCGCAAGGTCGGCCGGTTCTATTTCCGGCCGAAGGCCGAAAAGAGCCTGCCTTTAAGCACTTAAGCGACAAAGCCTTGGAACCGATATTGACGCCCCGCCCCTGAGCCGCCAAGA